>JAJXSP010000236.1 GCA_021784515.1 Myxococcales bacterium
GTGGACGGTGAGGATGCGCTCGACGAAGCGGCTACCGGCTTCGGACTTGGTTCCGCCCGAGAGCTTGCGGAAGATGACGCCGTGTCGGACGGCTCGCTCACGTACGCCCTGCACGAAGCCGGTCCTTTCGCGGCGCCGCGTGAGGCTCCAAGCTGCCGGTCATGACGGCAACGGAGTCGAAATGGGCTGAGCGTGTGCGGGCGTGGAAGGCGAGCGGGGAGTCGGCGGAGGCGTACGCGCAGGGTCGAGGCTTCGAGGGTTCGACGCTGCGGTGGTGGTCGAGCCGACTGGGGCGGGGCGCGGTGCCGTCCAAGGCTTCGGGGCCGAGAGTTCGCATGGTCCACGTCGTGGCGGCGGCGAGGCCGACCGGATCGCTGTCGGTGCGCATCGGGGCTGCGCACGTCGAGGTGCGCGCCGGTTTCGATCGCGCCCTGCTCCGCGAGCTGGTCGAGACGCTCGGAGGCGCATCGTGATTCCGCAGGGCGTGCAGGTGTTCGTGGCGCTCGACCCGGTCGACCTGCGCTGCTCGTTCGACCGGCTCGCGGGGATCGCCCAGGAGCAGGTCGGCTACGAGGCGCGCAGCGGTGCGCTCTTTGTTTTCTATGGGCGCCGGCGCGACGCGCTCAAGGTGCTGTTCTTCGACGGCAGCGGCATGTGCATCTTCTACAAGCGGCTGGACCGCGGCACCTTCCGGCTTCCGGAGGCGATGACCGAGGGCGCGCGTCACGTCGAGGTCGACGACGCCACGCTCGACGCGCTACTCGACGGCGTGCAGGTGGAATCGAGCACCCCCGTGCGTGCGCGTCGCCCGCGCCTGCACTGAAGTCGCGGAAAAACGCGCGCGCGGGGATCGACACAGATCCCGGGCGTGGTTACAAGCAGCGCCGTGCTCCAGAGCGCGCTCCAGGATCGGCAACAGCTCGCCGAGCGCGTCGCGCAACTGGAAGCCGCGCTCGCGAGCACGCAGTCGACGCTCGCGCAGGTGATCGCCGAGCGCGACAAGCTGCTCCGGGCCTACGAGCAGCTCAAGGAACAGCTGGAGCTTCTGCGCCGCCGCATCTTCGTGGCGAAGGCCGAGCGCATCGACACCGCGCAGATGGAGATGGAGTTCGCGGAAACCAAGGCCAAGCTCGACGCGCTCGTCAGGCAGATCGACGGCGACGCCGCAGCGGAGACGCCCACCGACACGCCCGGCGATCCGTCGGCGCCGCCGCCTGCGCCGGCGCGTCCCAAGCCGACGGGGCGCCGTAATCTCGGCGAGCTGGACCTGCCCGAGGAGCGCGTGGAGCTGCGCGACCCCGCCTTCGAAGGGCAGGACCCCATCGGCTTCGAGGAGAGCTTCAAGGTCAAGTACCGACGCGGCGGTCCAGTGCGCGTGGTCGTGGCGCGGGCGATCTACAAGCCCGTGGCCACCACCGAGCCCGAGGCGCAGGGCGCGCAGCCGGTGCTGGTCACCACTCCGATGCCCAAGGAGCTGTTCCCACGCGGCCTTCTCGCCCCCTCGATGATCGCACGCCTCCTGGTGCAGAAGTACCGCTGGGGCCTGCCCTTCCACCGGCAGGCACGGATGCTGGCGGCCGATGGCTTCGGGCTCGACGACGGCACGATGTGCCGCTACGCGGAGGACGCAGGCGCCACCCTGGGGTGCATCGTCGAGGCGATGGCCAAGGAGGCTCGGGCCACGGCGTTCTGCCTGTCGACCGACGCCACCGGCGTGTGCATCCAGCCCGAGCCGCTCGCGGGTCGACAGCGCCAGGCCTGTCGCAAGGGGCACTTCTTCGTGGTGATGGCGGACGCCGACCACGTCTTCTTCGAGTTTCAGCCGAAGCACACCAGCGCCGCGGTGTGCGAGATGTTCCGGGGGTTCAATGGCTACATCCAGGCCGACGCCCACGTCATCTACGACGCGATCTTCCGCGGCGAGGCACGCGCCTGCGACGGCGACAAGCCTCCCTTGGAGGTCGGTTGCTGGAGCCACTGCCGAAGACGGTTCTGGGAGGCCGCGATCATCGGCAAGCACGCCGCAGCGCGCGAGGCCCTGCTGCGCATCGACAAGCTCTTCGAGCTGGAGGACCAGTGGAAGCACCTGGCCCCCGTACAACGGCACGCACGACGACAGCAGGTGTCGCGCCGGCTCGTCGACGACTTCTTCGCCTGGGCCAAAGAGCAATACGCGCTCTTCAAGGACACGCGCGGCCTGCTCGCCTCTGCGTTCGGCTACGCCGTGCGGCAACAGGACGCCCTCTGCCGCTTCCTCGATGACGGACGGCTGCCGCTGACCAGTCGGGTCGGGGGCCGGCGCGGTGGCGTGCAGGCTGCCCTTGTCCGTGTCCGCCGTTTCCGGCTTCGTGCCCGTGTAGGGTTCGCCATCGCTCCGTCTCCGGCCCCCGCCACATCGAACCGGACAGGCGGATTTCCCGCATCCGGCTCGCCGCGAGGGTGTCATCACGTCGGGGTTATGCGTCCTTCTCGGCCGGCGCTGCTTTCGCGCGACGGCGGTAGCGGACCCGGTAGTCATCGAAGAGACCCCAGGTGCCGTACACCGTCTCGCTACTCCACCTCGACCAACCGAAACCCTTTCGCTTCAACTTCTTGACCGCAAACCGCCTGACCTTCCGCTCCACGGCTTGTCGCACGACGTAGAGCTCTCGGCTCGAGTTGCCGACGCGGAAGTAGTTCACCCATCCGCGGACGATCGGGGTCACGATTGCCACGGCATCCGACACCGAGAGGTGCTGGCTGCCGCGCAGCGTGTTCCGGACCTTCCGAAGTACTTCGAGGACCTTCTTCCGCTTCGGGCTCGTGTGCGGGTACCCCTTGTGGACCGTCGGATTCGGTTGCCACCGGATCGTGAAGCCCAGGAACGCGAAGCTGGTGTCCGGCTCTTTGAGCGTCACCGTCCGGGTCTTCTCCGCGTTCAACGACACGCCGATCGCCGCCGCCTCCTGGCGGATGCGTTCGAGCGCTCGGTCGGCCCACCGTCGCCCCTTCCGGGAGTCGAAGGTCAGCACGACCATGTCGTCGAGGTAGCGCACGTACGTCAGGTAGCCGTACCCGCGACCCAGGATGTGGTCGAGGTCGTTCAGCGCCACGTTCGCGAGCAGTGGGGACAGCGGGGACCCCTGTGGGATCCCCTTCTTCCCGGTGCTTCTCAGGAACTGCGTGCGCCGGCCCATCGTGATCACACAAAACGCCGCATCGTGATCACCCGTTTCGCCGCATCGTGATCGCACAAAACGGCGGGTCGTGATCACCCCCGGTCTCGGGCGGTGCGTAACACGGTTCGCGACGGCTCCACGTGTCTCCAGACGGCTTCCCGCTACGGGAGGTCATGGCAACGGAGAGGCTGGAGATGCACGTTCTGAGAGAGATTCTGCGGCAGAAGCTCGCGCTGGGGCGCAGCCACCGGGAGGTGGCGGCGTCGGTCGGCGTGAGCGCTGGGAAGGTGGCGGGGGTCTTCACCGACGCCCGGTCGCTGGGCCTCGACGCCGCCACCATCGACGCGATGAGCGACGAGGAGCTCGACGCGCGGCTGTACCCGAAGGCGGCGCCGGCGAGCGTGCGCCCGCAGCCGGACTGCGCGGCGCTGCACCTGGAGCTGCGTCGCCAGGGGGTGACGCTGGCGCTGCTGCACGTGGAGTACATGACGGCCCACCCGGACGGGCTGCGCTACACGGCCTTCTGCGATCGGTACCGCGAGTGGTGCAAGCGCCACTCGCCCGTGATGCGGCAGGTGCACCTGGCCGGCGACAAGCTGTTCGTCGACTACGCGGGGATGAAGGCCAGGATCATCGATCCGCAGACCGGCGAGATGTTCGAGGTCGAGCTGTTCGTCGCGGTGCTCGGGGCGAGCAACTACACGTACGCGGAAGCGACCCGCACCCAGCAGGTCGTCGACTTCACGTCGAGCGTGTCGCGGGCCTTCTCGTTCATCGGCGGCGTGACCCGCGCGGTCGTCCCCGACCAGCTCAAGAGCGCCGTCACCATCGCCTGCCGCTACGACCCGCTCATCCAGCGCACGTGCGCGGAGCTCGGGCGGCACTATGGGACGGCGATCTTGCCGGCCCGCCCGAAGTCGCCGCGCGGTAGAGTCGAGCGCTGGCGCGGTGACCGTAGACGCGGGGAGTAGCTGTTGCCGACCGCTTTCGCGACTGCGTCGGTGCCTCATTCCGCGTCGTAGCTCCGTTTCCAGCGCCCGCTCATCGAACCGGACGTGCGGATCTCCCGCATCCGGCTCTCATCTCGATCATCATGCCTTCGCTCTCGGCGAGCTTCGCGCCGGCACCGTCGGCCGATAGAGGCCGAGCTTCCCGTACAGGAGCTCGTGCGGGTACTGGCGAGACCCGCTGCCCGGCTTCTTGTGCTTTCGCGCGAGCCACCTCTGGAGCCGTCGTTGCGTGTACCAGGCGAGCTTTTCGTAAGCATCTCGCACGGGGCCTTGGTTGAAGTACCCGCACCAGCCGCGGAGGACGGAGTTGACCTCCGCGATTCTGCTTTCGATCGTCTTGCCAAGCCATCGCCTCGACGTCTCGTCGTGGATCCGGCGCATCACGCGTTGGATCGCTTTCTTCGAGGGTGCGGTTCCCAGATAGGGCTTGCCGTCCTTCGAGTAGAAGCGTCCGACCGCGTACCCGAGGAAGTCGAACCGGTCCTCGGGAAGGCGCGCGAGGCGAGTCTTTCGATCGTTGACCTGAAGACCGATGCGCACCATGAGCGCGCGCATCGTCGCCATCGCCTCGGACCCGAAGCCGGGCACGCAGCAGATGACGAAGTCGTCCGCATAGTTCACAATCGCGGTCGCCTGCCGCACCTCCGGGCGCACGCGCTGCCAGCCGAGGAGGAAGCGACGGAAGTAGAGGTTCGCAAGCAGGGGGGAGACGACTCCACCCTGCGGCGTACCTCGTCGTGTCCGTCGCGCCTCGTTCGACTGGCGTAGGGTGCGCCCGGTGCGCTCGACCACCGGCGCCGTCAGCCATTGCTTGACGACGGACAGGATTCGTCCGTCGGCAACGCGCCGAGCAACGCACTTCATCAGAGCTCCGTGCGGGATCGTGTTGAAGTAGTCCGACAAGTCGGCATCCACGATTTCCGTACGCCGCCGCCGCTGAAGCTGGTGGACGACCTGGCGCAGCGCCATCTTCGCGTCCCGTCCCGGTCGGAAGCCATACTGCTCTTCGAGCAGGTCCGCCTCAAAGACCGGTCCGAGCACGACGATGATTGCGGCCTGCACTACTCGGTCCCGAATCGTCGGGATGCCGAGCGGACGCTGGCCGCCGCTGCTCTTCGGGATCCACACGCGCAGCAGGGGCTGCGGGCGATACTGCCCCACCCGTAGCTCCTGCTGGAGATTCCCCAACCATCGGTCGAGCCCCCCGAACTCGATCTCCTCGAAGCCGACCCCGTCTGCGCCGGCGGCGCCACCGTTTGCACGGCACCGCCTCCAGCTTTCGCGGAGCACGTCCTCGCGGAACACCTTGTCCCAGAGGCTGTAGAAACGATAGGCCGGGTCGGCCTTCGCTTTCGCATGCAGCGCTGTCTGGAGCTTCCGAACGCTAACTGCGGGAGTTTGTAGGCTCACGCCAATCTCCTGGTTCTTGCCACGTCGTTCGCTGATCGAGACCAGGGCCCCTTCCCTCCGCAGCCATTGCGCTGCTTCGGCGGTACTACGGGCCCATCCGCCGACTGCGCGCGCCGACGCTGCCCCTCGCGGGATCGTCGTTGAAGGTCGCGTGCCACCGCGCCTTCACGTTCGCAGTCTTCCCTTGTTCCGTATCCACCCGTGCCGTGCGTGCTGCCGCCACTACCCCGGTGGGACTCCTGGATGCACATGTCGTTCGCTTCTCCTGGAGCGTCGGCCTTCCCGAGCCTTATGATCGGTCGGCTCCCACATCTGACCTTTTCGAGGATTGCTCAGCGTTCACTCACGTTGCGGCCCGCACGGCTCGCTGGCCCCCATGAGGGGCCGTTTCCCGAAGTGCTTCAGCTCATTCGTCACCTCCTGAGCCGCCTCGGGTGCTTCCGGCCGGAACGACAGTTGGCTGGCCCGGATTTGCACCGGGGAGGCGGGTACGGCTTAAGCAAGGCGCACACAAGGCCAAGGTCGAGGTCGGCGTGCAGATCGCCGAGCGCTGGCTGCTCGCGCGCATCCGCAACGAGACCTTCACCTCCCTGGGCGCGCTCAACGCCAGGCTCTTCGAGCTCACCGCGGATCTCAACGGCCGCACGATGCGGACGTACAAGGCGAGCCGCCGGGACCTGTTCGAGCGGCTCGACAAGCCGGCCCTCGGGCCGCTGCCCGAGCATCCGTTCGAGGCGTCGACGTGGAAAAAGGTCGCGCTCAACATCGACTACCACGTCGAGTTCGACCACCACTTCTACTCGGCACCCCACGCGTTTCTGCGCGAGGAGCTGTGGGTGCGTGCCACCGCGAGCACCGTCGAGATCCTGCACGGCGAGACGCGCATCGCGTCGCACGTGCGCAGCTACGTCCGCGACGGCCGCCCCACCACGACCCCCGACCACATGCCCAGCACCCACCGCGCGCAGGCCGAATGGACCCCGACGCGCATCCTGTCCTGGGCGGGGAAGGTCGGACCCAGCACCTCTGCGCTCTGCGAGGTGATCCTGCGCGAGCGCACCCACCCCGAGTGGGGCTTCCGTTCGTGCCTCGGTCTGTTCCGTCTCGCCAAGAAGTACGGCGAGGCGCGCATCGAGGCCGCCTGCGCTCGCGCCCTCTACGCCGGGGCGCGCAGCTACCGACCCGTCAAGACGATCCTCCAACACAACCTCGACTCGCAGCCGCTGCCCGGACCCGAGACGCCAGCGACGGCGGGGGCCACGCACGGCAACGTGCGCGGTCGCGACTACTACCACTGACCGAGAAAACAAGGAGACTGCGATGCTGAGAGAACCGACGATCGAGAAGCTTCACGCCATGCGCCTGCGGGTCATGGCCGCCACGTGGGTCGAGCAGGAC
This sequence comes from Myxococcales bacterium, assembly GCA_021784515.1. Classification (GTDB taxonomy): domain Bacteria; phylum Myxococcota_A; class Polyangia; order Palsa-1104; family SHYY01; genus SHYY01. The sequence goes on from JAJXSP010000236.1 coordinate 6,977, forward strand.
AAGTCACCCGACACCATCGCGCTGTCGTTTGACGATCGACTCGCGCTGCTCGTCGACGCCGAGATGCTGGCGCGCGACAACGCGCGGCTGTCCAAGAATCTGCGAGACGCCAAGATGCGCATCGCGGATGCGTGCATCGAAGGCATCGACTTCCCGCGCGCCCGCGAGATCGACAAGGCCGTCGTGCGCAACCTCGCGACCTGTCGCTGGGTCACCGAGCACCAGACGGTGATCGTCACGGGCGCCACCGGCACGGGCAAGAGCTACTTCGGCTGCGCGCTCGTGCACCAGGCGTGTCGTAAAGGGTTCCGAGCGATGTACCGGCGCGTGCCCCGTCTCTTCGACGAGCTGCGCCTCGCTCGCGCCGATGGCTCGTACCCGCGACTGCTCGCCCGCATCGCCAAGACCGACGTCCTGGTCCTCGATGACTTCGCGATCGCGCCGCTCACCGACGAGAGCCGGCGTGACTTGCTGGAGATCCTCGAAGACCGCTACGGCCTGCGCGCCACCGTCATGACCAGCCAGCTCGACTCCAAGCAGTGGCACGACTACCTCGCCGACCCCACCGTCGCCGACGCGATCTGCGACCGCGTCCTGCACGGCGCCCACAAGCTCGCGCTCAAGGGACCCTCTCGCCGCAAGACCCGGGAGGTGCCCGCCGACGGCTGAGCGCCCACCCTCGTGAGCAGCTACCCTGGGGAGCAGCGAAAGGGATCGTCAACAACCACAGACAGAGACACAAGAGCACGTCGCTTCGCTCCGATCACGATGCCCCGGTCCATGTGATCACGATGCCGCGAAACGGGTGATCACGATGGCCGTGACGCGCACAGGAACTGCTTGATCAGGCCGAGCACGCGGTCATCTTGGATCCTCCGGGCTACCTTCGCGAGCATCGGCGCATGCCGGATGTCGTCGAAAAAGCTCTTCAGATCCACATCGACGACCAGGTGCTTCTTCCAGATCATTCCTGAGCGCACCTCACCGATCGCGTCGTGGGCGGACCGACCCGGCCTCGCCCCGTAGGAGTGTCGCGAGAAGTCGGCTTCGAAGATGGGTTCCAGAAGTAGCCGGAGGGCGCCCTGTACGACGCGGTCTCGGATCGTGGGGATCGAGATCACGCGCACCTTGCCTCCCTCCTTCGGGATCTCTCTTCGTCGGTACGGTCGGGGCTTGTACGTACCATCGCGCAGTTCCGCGGCGAGCCCCGTGAGGAACTCGTCGCGACCGCGCTCCTCGATCATCTCGAACGTCTCGCCGTCAGTCCCGGGGGCGCCGCGGTTGCGCTTGGCCTCCAGGTACGCGACTTCGAGCGTCTCGAGCTTCACGAGGTGGACGTGCAGGCCCCAGAATCGATGCTCGGGGGCAGACTTCGCCCGATGGCCTATCCGCCGTTGAAGCTCCTGCGTTGTGATCGTGGGCTTTGTCATCCCGCGCGCCTCGCTTCGTCCTCGGAGTCCCCTCGGTAGGGTCCCTTTGCTCGGCGGGCATTACCCCGCGTCGTCGCTCGTACGGACCCATCCGCCGGGCTCTCGCCTTCGCCGCGCTTTGCCTTGCGGCTTGTGTCGCGCGGCTACCTTGCTTCCGCCGGATTTCTCGGCGGGGCGAGGAGCCCTTCCCTGCTTCAACCCATGGCCTTGTGCGCGTGCCGTCGCCTTTACCCCGCCGAGCGGCGCTCCCTCGTGATCGAGATCGGGAGTCGCCTGCTGCCTTCGCCAGTATTGTGCGAGCTCGGCGCTCGGTGCCATCTTCTTTCGGGGCCTCAACCGGGCGTTCATCACGTCGTTACGGCCCGCGCACTCGCACCCCCGCTTTCCGGGGGTCTGTCGGTGGGCTTCGCCCGCGGGGTCTCCCCGGTAGGCGCCACCCAAGCTATGCGGCTTCGATCTCTTGCCGCTTCAGGACTTTCACCTTACGGATCCATGGGTACCTCCAGGCATCACACAACCACTCCGAGCGCGCCCTGCGGGGCATCGCTTCCGGCAGACGCGCCTGGTTGTTCTTCGGTTCCGACGACCACGCCAGCGCCGCCGCCAACCTGATGTCGCTCATCGCCTCCTGCGAGCTGCACCGGCTCGACCCCGAGACCTACCTGGCCGAGATCCTCCACGTGCTGCCCTTCTGGCCGCGCGACCGCTACCTGGAGCTGGCCCCCAAGTACTGGGCTGCCACCCGCGCGCGCATCCCCGCCGCCGAGCTGGCCGTCGAGATCGGGAAGATCACCGTGCCGCCGCCGATGTCCTCGGCGGAGCAGCCGGCTACGCGCTGAGCGAACCTCCACGCTCCCGAACTTCGGTCACGCCGCGAGCTTCGTCGACGACCGGGTTCGTGCAGGGCGTACTCGCTCACCGCAGTTGTTGGTGGGCT
>JAJXSP010000237.1 GCA_021784515.1 Myxococcales bacterium
GTCGAAGATCACCGCCGTCGAGACGCTGAGAGTGGTGGCCGGCCAGCCCGCGCCCTCGGGCGGCTCGAGGTGCACCGCCGTGACCACGTGGTGGCCGCGCCCCGACAGCCGCTCGAGCATCGAACGCGCGTGCGCCGCGTCGCGCGGCTTGCCGAGCCCCTCGCCGTCGAGGACCACCACCGTGTCCGCCCCCAGCACCGTCGCGTCGCGATGCCGCGCGGCCACCAGGCGGGCCTTGTCGCGCGCCAGGCGGACCGCGTCCTCCGCCGGCGACCGCGATGGATCGGGCGTCTCGTCGAGGTGCGCGGGATCGACGACCGGATCGAGGCCGGACTGGCGCAACAACTCGATCCGGCGCGGGGAGGCGGAGGCGAGGACGAGCACGTGACGCTCCTACCCGACCGGCGTGGGCTTCGGCGGCGCCCAGATCGTGAGTCGCAGCTCCTCGTCATCGAGGAGGCGGTACTCGGGCTTTCGGGCGCCATTCCGTTCGCTCTGGCGAAAGATGATGGGCACACCCTCTCCTCGCTTCTCGAGGAAGAAGGAGCGCCCCGTCTCTTCACGGTCGCCGGTGTCGCAGCGCGCGAGCAGGCTCGTGATCAGCTCATTGCGCGTCGATTGCCGCAGCTCGAGGCTCTCCACCGTCATCGAGTTGGGCAGCGCGCCGGGCGAATAGAGCTCCAAACGATCATCGAAAACGAACAAACGGATGCGTGCCCCGTGGAGCGAGTAGTCGCGGTGGGCGACCGCATTGACGATCGCCTCGAACACCGCGCGCGGATCGAACTCGGGGATCTCTCGCCGAGCCGGACTCTTGGTCGCCGCGACCCACATGGTCCGCTGCACGAAATGCCACGCGTCGTGGATTTGCCGGTCGAGCGGCCCCTGGATCCGATGCGCGTCCTCCTGATAGTTCGCGTCCGCCTCCACGCCGCGATAGCGGACAGCCTGGATCTCGGCGCACGGGAGCCAGCGCTCGGGGTGGGCCGTACACAAGAGCACCCCCGCCACGCTCACGCGCTCGACGCCCACGTCGTCCTGCGTGAGGATCTTCATCTTGCGGAACGTGCGCTCCGGGGCCTCACCCACGCTCCCCAACAGGCGTCGACAGAGCGGCTCGTCGAGGTCCGAGGGCAGCGTCTCGGGAACCGGCTGCTCGTCGAAGCGAATGACGCGCGTCTGGCTGCGCTGTTGGAAGAGCCGGGCGAGCTGCTCCGGGAACATCTTGCGGCGTGAGCTGCCGAGCCGGCGGAAGTAGCCACCCGGGCTCTCGTGGACGAAGAGGCTGCGCGGGACATCGACCTTGAGCACCGCCCGCTGGCTGCCGAGCTCGTCGGGGAGCTCCATTCGCACGATCTTCACGGAGAGAGGAGGTCGGATGCTGTCGTTGCAGACCTCGCGGACAAGCGCCTCCACCGCGTCGAGCCGCTCGAGCGGGATCCCGAGGATTTCGTGCGTGCGATCGTCGACGCCCAGCACGACCACGCCGTCGGCCGTATTTGCCATCGCCGCCAGCTCGTCGGCGAGGTCGTCCCGCGACGGGCCCGCCACCTTCTCGCCCTTCCACGTAATCGCCTTCAGTTCGAGGATGGAGTCTTCGCCGAGGCGGATCTTCGCCAGCAGGTCCTCGATGGCGTCAAGCACGGCCACGTCCCGCGAGCCGGCTGTAGCGCCGCTCGAACGCCTCGCGCCCACCCTCCATCACGCGGCAGATTCCGTCCCGCACGGCCGTTTCCTCCAACCCGCCCGAGAAGTCGACCGCGGTCTGACCCGCCACCGCCCTCAGCCCGACCACCAGCTCTGCGTCGCCATTGACCACGATGATCGGATTATGCGTCACGACGATGAGCTGTCGCTTCGCCTTGATTTCGTGGAGGCGCTTCACCACGAGTTCGTAGATCAACTCGTTGTCGAGATCGTTTTCCGGCTGATCGAGGATCAGCGGTTCGTCGCCGTGCGAGAGCAGGAATGCCAGAATGGCGGCGTTCTTCTGCCCGGGGGACCCCTGCGCCAGTGGCTTGAAGGCTTTTCCGTCTCCGGATGGCGAATAGTTCACGTTCACCCCATCGCCCGGGAACCAGATCTCCAGGCGGTCCCACGCTTCCGGCTTGAGCTGCGCGAGGCGGCTCACGAGCTTCCCGTGGAGGCGAGCCGTGCCCGTGCCGCCAACCGCGTCGCGCAGGGCTCGCTTTTCCTCGGCGAGGCGCGCGAAAAGGGCCATCGCGTCGGGCCGGCTGGGGTCGGCGCCGAGGATCCGCCCGATGATCCCTCGATCCCGGCGTTGCCCGTCATCGGGCCAGATGTCGTTCTCGAAGTTCCGCTCGTCGAGGCCGAGGAGATCCCGCACCTGCTCCTCGATGCTCTCGACGTCGGCCAGCGGTACGAGCTCGATCCGAACGAGCGGGCTCGCTCCGACGGTGTCTTCCAGGAAGCGCCGGCGCATCTCCGTGAGGCGCTTGCGTAGCTCGACCAGGCGGCCCCGGCTCGCCTCCGACTCCCGGACGACGGCGTCGCGCGAGGCCCGTCGTCCCTCCTGCGCGGCGAGGCGCGTCTCGATCGCTCCCCGTCGCTGGATCAGCGCGCCGTATTGCGAGGGGTCGCGGACCCCGGCGCCCCGGAGGCTCTCGGTGAGCGCCGTGTAGGCGACCACGCTCCGGGCGACCGCCTCCGTCCACGGTGCGGCGGCGCAGCGTTCGCGGAACTCGCGGGCGATCCGCTCCGCGTCGGCGGCGAGCTGCTCCACGCGCACGCGGAGCGCGGCCAGCTCCTCGGCGGCGCGCGCCGCGTCGGCGAGCAGCGAAGCGTCGGCCGCATCGACGCCATCGAAAAGCTCCGTAGCGAGGGGCAGGGGCACGAGCTCCGTCGCGACATCCCGGAGGCGACCTGCGAGCGGCGAGAGTTGGCCCTCGAATTCGTCGAGCGCGCGCTCCTGCCGCCGGCGGATCTGGTAGCCGCGCAGCACCGCCGCGTGGCCCGCCTGCTCGAACACGGCGAGTTGGCGCAGCACGTCCTGCAGCTCGCTGCGCAACCGCCCCTCGTCGGCCAGCTGCGCGTCGAGTTCGCGCGACCGTGCCCGCAGCGCGAGAAACCGGGCCTCCTCCTTGCGCCACTCTTCGTCCCACGATGCGTGGTCGATCGCGGCGTCGACGAGGTCGAGGAGCGCGGCCGGCCGGCGCGCCAGCTCGAACAGCTGCCCCTGGCTGAAGATGCGCGCGGGAAAGTCCGCCCGCACCCCGTCGTGCGGCGCCGCGACCCACGCACCGCCCTGCTCCTGCTCGACGGCAGGCAGCGACCCGCGCTGGTCCCACGAGATGCGAAAGCGCGCCCCGTTCTTGCGGTAGATCACGCGGATGGCGGTCTCGTCGCGGAGCAGCCCCTCGTCCCGCCGCCCCTGCCTGACCGACCGGTATTTCTTGAGCTGCTCGTCGAGCGGCTGGGGGAGGTCCTCGGGGCCGATGCGCCGTAACGCCGTGCGCAGCATCTCCACGACGGTGGACTTTCCGGTGCCCCGCCCGCCGACGATGACGTTGAGCCACGGGTTGAAGGAGAGAACGAAGGGCTGCGGGAGGCCCAGGTGCACGGCTCGTTCGATCTCCAGGCTTTCGATGACCCGCGCCGCATGTTCGTTGGGATCGGCCGACGAGTCACCGGGGAGGACGGCCGGCTCGGCGTCGCGCAGCGCCAGCCGAAGGCCGTCGGCCGTCGGAAGGGTCATCTTGACCCAGGTGGAGTGGCCTCCGATGTCATCTGGTCGGTGCGCGTCCGAGCCGTGCACGATGGCGAGCGCGCGCCCGTCGGCCGCCTCTCGCAGGGTGCGCCGGTCCTCCTCCGATCCGTGCACCAGCTCCACCGCATCGAGCCCCCCGTCCTCGAAGACCAGCGCAAGCGGCCGCCCCGACGGGAAGGCATCGAGCAGACCCACCTTCTTCGCGCCATTTGCCACGCGCCGATCGGCGTGCGCCGCGATCGACACACCGCCCTTTTCGCGGGCGTGCCGCACCGCTTCCGCGAAGCCGCAGCGCGCGATGGCGACCTGGCTGCACCGCTCGTCGACGGGCACGCCGCACGTCGACAACAGGTCGTCGACGACCTCGCTCCCCCGAGATGAATCGAACACCACGAGGAGGTGCAGACCTTCGACGGTCGTCAACTCGACGCCCGGCAGGACCGTGATCTGCCCAGACGCCTCCGCCGCCGCCCTCGCCTCCGGGATGAAGCGAGCGCAGTTGTGGTCGGTGACGGCGATGACGTCGAGCGAGCGAGCGAGCGCCTCGCGGATCCAATCGGCAGCCGACAGGCCCTTGGGCGCGAAATCGTACGATCCCGGTGAGTGCGCGTGGAAGTCACAGCGCCACCAACGGGAGCCGGGCCATTTCCATCGCGCGGACATACGGTTGCGGGGAGGCTACACCGGGCCACGCGCAGAAGGCAAAGAGCACCGGTCGATCGCCCACCGTCCACTTCGCGCCGAGGGCCGAGCGCGTGCGCCATCGAATTGGAGAAGAGTGAGAGCGGGAACGTGAACGCGAACGGAAGCGGGAACGCATCCAGGAACGGGAGCGCGAACGAACGGGAAGCAACTTCCGCCCGGCCCTGCCGATAAGGAAGCCCACCGCGAGCGGCCGGTTGACCGCCGGCCGAGCGGCCTCTAGCTTCGGGGAGGTGGGGAGTGCGATACATCCTTCGAACGTCACCCCTGGCGATGGCGCTTTTGGCGGCCGGCTGCGCGTCCGATCCTGCGGGCCTCGCGCCGCCGAACTTGATCGCAGCCTCGGTCGATGACGGGGCCGACGCGGTGAGCCCGACGCGGGCGATCGTGCTGCGCTTCTCCGTCCCGCTCGACGGCGACACGCTCGACGCGACGGCGATCGCGGTCGTGGAGGGGGTCGCCGACGAGGCGCTGGCGCGCTCGCTCGGGCGCGACGGCCCCACCGCCGCGACGCGCCCGCGGCTGGTCCCGGGCGCGGTCTTCGCCGCCGGTCCCGAGGCGTGGTGGGAGCCCCTGCGCCCGCTCGCGCCCGACGCGCTCCACACGCTGGTCGTGACGCCGGCGCTGCGGGCGGGCGGGCTGCGCCTCGAGCGGCCGGCGCTCCGCCCCTTCGCGACGGGCGACGCGGCGACCGGGGCTCCCTCGTGGACGCTGGTCGCGCCGGCGCCGGGCGAGGCCGGCGTGCCGCGGAACCTGCGCGCGGTGGAGATCGCCTTCTCGCGACCGGTGACGGGCGTGGACGAGGGCTCGCTGCTGCTCGTCGGCCCGCGGGGCGCCGTCGACGCGTCGGTGGGCGCGGGCAGCTGCGCCACCTGCTTTTCCCTCTCGCCACGCGGCCCGCTCGACGGCGAGGGGATGTTCTCCGTCCTGGCGGGCGCACCGATCGCGGGCGTGGACGGCGAGGCACCGTTCTCTCCCGGCGACCTGCCCGCGTTCGCCACCGCGGCGACGGAGCGCACCGTGCCGCCGGCCCTCTCGGCGCCCGACCTCGAGACCTCGAGCGGCTGCCTGGTGGCGCGCTTCGCCACCGACGTGGCCGCCGCGGGGACGTTGTGCCTCGACGGCGCATGCGTGGACGAGGGAGCGCTCGTCCTCCGACACGAGCTGAGCGCGCCGCTCGGCCCCGGCGCGACGGCGCAGGTGCGCCTCGCGGCGCGCGACCTCTCCACGGCGCCGCCCGGGACGATCGGCCCGCTGCCCTCGCCGCCGTCGTCGCCGCGGCCGCTCGTCGTCGCCGAGGTGCTGGCGCGGCCGCGCGGGCCGCGGCTCGCGCAGCAATGGGTCGAGCTGTGGAACCGCGGCGGGGCGCCCGTCTCCACCGACGGCCTGGAGCTGCACGCCGCGCGCGGCGCCAACCAGCTGCCCTCCGCGCTGCTCGCTCCCGGCGAGCGCGCGCTGATCGTGCCGGCGGACTTCGCCCCCGACGACGGCGACGACGTCCCGCCGGCGCCCGGGACGCTCCTCTTGCGAGTCGCCGAGCGCCACCTCGGAGCGGCCGGCCTGCGGACCGGGGGCGAGACCCTCGCGATCACCGAGGCGGACGGGCGCACGCTGTCGCGCTTCTCGACGGAGGGCATCGCGGTCGCGCCGGGGCAGAGCGTGTCGCGCGCCGGCGCCTGCGACGTCGCGGCCTCCTTCCGCGCCACGCCGGGCGGCGGCGCCACGCCCGGGGCGCCGTGAGCGATGGACCTTTGCCGACGCGCCCACCGAGGGACATGACCTCGCGCATGGAGGCGCCGCTGGAGACGATCGAAGGCACCGTCGAGCGCGTGGTCTTCGCGGCCGGCGATGGCGGCTTCGCCGTGGTGCGCGTGGCGGTGCCGGACCGCGAGGCGCCCGTGACGGTGGTCGGCCCGCTCGGCGGCATGCAGCCCGGCGAGGCAGTGCGCGTCGAGGGCGCGTGGGAGCGCCACCCCGCTCACGGCGATCAGCTCCGCGCCGAGCGCGCGGTCGCGATCGAGCCGCGCAGCGAGGGCGGCGTCGAGCGTTACCTCACCGGCCTGCGCGGCATCGGACCGAAGCTCGCCCAGCGCCTGGTGGGCGCCTTCGGCGTGCGCGCGGTCGAGGTGCTCGCCGAGGAGACGTGGCGCGCGGCGCAGGTCCCGGGCGTCGGCAACAAGCGCGCGGCGCAGGCGGCCGCCGACGCGAAGGAGCGCCGGGCGGAGCGCGAGGTGATGGTGTTTCTCCAGGGCCAGGGCGTCTCGGCGGCGTGGGCCAACCGGATCCGCAAGAAGTGGGGCGACCAGGCGATCGCGCGCCTGAAGCACAACCCCTACCTGCTGGCGCGCGAGATCCCGGGGATCGGCTTCCACACCGCCGACCAGATCGCCCGCGGCATGGGGATCGGCGAGGACGACCCGCTGCGGATCGAGGCGGGCGTCTACCACACGCTCGAGACGCTCGCCGACGAGGGCAACGTCTATGCGCCGCGCGCGGCGCTGCTCGAGCGGGCGGGCGCGGTGCTGTCCGGCGATCCCGCGCGACTCGACGAGGCGCTCGGACACCTCGTGGCGCAGGGAGCGGTGATCCTCGAGGACGACGGCGCGTGGCTGCCGCGGCTGCATGCCGCCGAGGTCGCGCTCGCCGGCCGCATCCGGACGCTCCTCGACGCGCCGCGCACGCCGCCGCCTCCCCCGCGGGGCGATCGGGCCCGCCGCGCGATGGAGGCGCTGTCGACCGGGCAGCGCCGCGCCGTCGACGGCGTGCGCGCGGGCGGCGTCGTCGTGATCACCGGCGGTCCGGGCACCGGCAAGACCACCGTGGTCAAGGCGATCGTCGCCCAGTGGGAGGAGGCGCGGCGCCGCATCCTGCTCGCCGCGCCGACGGGCCGCGCGGCCAAGCGGCTCGCCGAGGCGACGGGCCGGCCGGCGCAGACGGTGCACCGCCTCCTCGAGTGGGGACGCCGCGGAGGTGGGGGCGGGGTCGCGTGGGGGCGTGACGAGCGGCGGCCGCTCGAGGCCGATCTCGTCGTGGTGGACGAGTCGTCGATGCTCGACCTGCCGCTCGCCCGCGCGCTGGTGCAGGCGGTGCCGCTCGGCGCCACGCTGCTCCTCGTCGGCGACGTCGACCAGCTGCCATCGGTGGGACCGGGCCAGGTGCTGGCGGACGTGATCGCCTCGGGCGCGGTGCCGGTCGCCCGGCTGAGCGAGATCTTCCGCCAGGCCGAGGGGAGCCGCATCGTCGAGAACGCCCACGCCATCCTCGCGGGCCGGATGCCGGAGGGCGCCGTCGAGGGCGCGGGCCGCCTCGGCGACTTCTACGTGGTGGCGGCCGAGGACCCGCCGCGCGCACGCGACCTCGTGGTGCGCCTGTGCCGCGACCGGATCCCGAAGGCGTTCGGCCTCCACCCGACACGGGACGTGCAGGTGCTGACGCCGATGCACCGCGGCGAGGCCGGCACCGAGGGGCTCAACCGCGCGCTCCAGGAGGCGCTCAACGCAACGCCGTCGGAGAACGGGCTCCAGCGCGGCGGGCGCCCGCCCCTGCGCGTCGGCGACAAGGTGCTCCAGTCGCGCAACGACTACGATCGCGAGGTCTGGAACGGCGACGTCGGCGAGGTGGCGGCGATCGATCCCGAGGGCCCGGCGGTGGAGGTGTTCTTCGACGAGCGGCGCGTGCGTTACGAGGGCGAAGCGCTCGGCGATCTCGAGCTGGCCTACGCGATGTCGATCCACAAGAGCCAGGGCTCGGAGTACCCGGCGGTGGTGATCACGCTCCTGCCGCAGCACTTCGTGCTCCTGCGGCGCAACCTGATCTACACGGCGATCACTCGTGGCAAGAAGCTGGTGGTGCTGGTCGGCTCCGAGCGTGCGATCCGCCGCGCCGTCGAGACGGCCGACGCCGAGCGCCGCTACACCCGCCTGCGCGAGCGCCTCGGGGTCAGAACGTGATCCGCGCCCCGAGGGAGACGCTGCCCGCCTCGGGGACGTCGGCCGAAGCGTCCACGTCCCCAAGGCGGCCTTGACTGCGATCGACGACCGGCTAGAGTAGCCGCGTCCGCGGCGGGCGCCTCGCCCGGGTTCCGGCCGGCGCCCGTTGCTCGGCCGCCACCGCGCCAGGGGATCCGCCATTGAGACGTTCCGTCGCCGTTACCATCGCCGGGCAGCGCTACGTCCTCAAGAGCGACGCCGACGAGACGTACGTCCACACGCTGGCCGGCTACGTGGACGACAAGATGCGGGACGTGCAGCGCGGCTCCCGGCAGGTCGCCACGCACCAAGTGGCGATCCTGGCGGCGCTGCAGATCGCCGACGAGCTGCACCGCGAGCGGCGGCGGCGCGCGGAGCTGCGGCGGCGGGTGCGGGAGCAGTCGCGCCGGATGCTCGATGTCCTCGCGCGCGAAGCGAAACCGTGAGACAATGCTGCATTTGGCGCCGGCATCGACAGAAGATCGTGCGAATCCCCGAGGAGCGATGCTTCCCGGTTCTTTCCCCTCCGTCCAGCAGCCCACGAACGACCGTGCCCAGGGTCCCTCCCGGCACGGCTTCGGGCGCACCCCGCTCCGCGGAACGCGCCGCGTAGGGGGCTGGACCGCGCGATCATGAACGCCGGCGACCGAAGTCGGCGTGGGCACGCGACGGGCGCGCACACGCAGTGGTCCCTTAAGGAGGTCGCCCCGTGAGCCCGGGCCTTGTGATCGTCCTCGTCCTCGTCGCCATCGCCGCCGGCGTCGCCGCCGCGCGCGTCCTCGGCAAGAAGCGCGAGCCCGCCCCCACACCCACTCCCCTCCCCGAGGCGGAGCGCCAGAAGATCCTCGACACCGCCCGCACCGAGGCGGAGCAGATCAAGAAGGACGCC
>JAJXSP010000238.1 GCA_021784515.1 Myxococcales bacterium
GAGGACGAGTACATGGACCGCCCCGAGTTCGACGAGGCGAGCCGCACGCGGACCCTGGCGGCGATCGATCGCTGGAGCCGCCGCTTCGGGAGCTGGGCCTGCTTCGCCGCCGCGCTCGAGCCGCTCCTCGACGGAGGGGGCGCGACGGTGCTCGACCTCGCCTCCGGCCACGGCGGCTTCGCCCTCGCGCTGCCCGAGCTGCTGCCGCGCCACCGCTTGCGCGTCATCGCCACCGACCTGCGCGAGGAGTACGTGGCGCTCGGTCGCGCGCGGGCCCGTCCCGAGGTCGAGTTCCGCGTGGTGGACGCGCGGCGGCTCGGCGAGCACTTCCCGCCCGGCACGGTGGACGTCGTCACCTGCACTCAATCGCTGCACCACTTCGGCGCCGGCGGCACGGCGTCGCTGCTGGCCGAGGCGGTGCGGTGCGCCCGCCGAGGCGTGCTGTTCGTCGATCTGTCGCGCTCGCTCTCGCACCTCGCGCTGATCTCGGCGATGGCGGTGTTCGCCACGGGCGACCGCTCGGTGATTCACGACACCGCGCTCTCCTTCCGCAAGGCGTTCGTCCCCGAGGAGCTGGCGCTGATCGCCGCCTGCGTCGAGGGCGGCGACCGCCTCCAGCCGCTCTACCTCCCGCCCGGCTTCGCTGCGCTCAGGACACCGCGGCGCAGCTGACGTTGCACGCCTGCCTGTGCGACAATCGAGCGCCAGCTGACCGAACGAACACCGCCAAAGGGGGTTTCCGCATGATTCCAGTTCGCATCCTCGGCACGGCGAGCCTGCTGCCGGGACGAGCCTTGCCCACCGCCGAGCTGGCCGCCGCGGCCGCGCCGGGACGCGACCCGGAGCAGATCGTCGCGCGCACCGGCATCGCCACGCGCCACTTCGCCCCCGCCGGAGCGACCGCCGCCGGGCTTGGCGTCGAGGTGCTGCGCGCCGCGCTCGACGACGCCGGAATCGACGCGACCGCGCTGCGCCGGATCATCTTCGTGAGCTCGACGGGCGGCGACGTCCTCGGCCCCGCCAACGCCAACGCCGTCGCCGCGGGGCTCGGGCTCGACGACACCTGCGACGCGTTCGACCTGAACAACGCCTGCATGGGCTTCCTCGCGGGGCTCGACGTCGCGGCACGCTCCGTCGCGACCGGGCTCGGACCGGTGGCGGTGGTCGTCGTCGAGACGTTGTCGCGCTACCTGACGCCGGCGAAGTACCGCCCCTACCTCGTGTTCGCGGACGCCGCGGCGGCGGCCGTGTTCGGCGAGGCCCGTCCCGGCGAGGGCGTGATCGCGTCGTCGCTGCGCAACCGCGGCTCGCTGCGCGGCATCGTGACGCTCGCCCACCCCGGGGTCGTTCCAGGCCCCGTGTACATCGAGTTCGCGGCTTCGAACGACGCGCTGATGCAGAGCGCGCTCGAGTGCATTCGCTCCGCCACCGACGAGGTGCTCGGCGCCGCGGCGATCACGCTCGACGAGATCGAGTGGTTCCTCCCCCACCAGCCCAACGGCGCGATGCTGGAGCGCATCGTCGGCGACCTCGGCGTGCGGCCGGAGCGCGTCGTGCCGGTGGTGCAGGACATCGGCAGCGTCGCCGCGGCGTCGATCGCCGTCAGCCTCGATCGCCTGCGGCGCACGCGCCCGGTTCGACCCGGCGATCGCGTGCTGATGGCGGGCGTCGGCGCGGGCACCGCGTACGGCGCGATCCTCCTCCAGGTCGGGAGCCGCTCGTGAGCCTCGCCAGCGCCGGAGCGCGCGCGCTGTTCTTCGGGTACTGGAACGCGGCGCGGCGCTACCACCGCTACGAGGTGGTCGGCCTCGAGAACCTCGACGCCGTCGGTGGCGCGGTGATCGCCGCGTACCACGGCCGCCCCGTGGCCTACGACTTCTGCATGCTGCAGGCGCTGCTCCTCGAGGAGCGCGGCGTGCTGCCGCGGGCGATCATCCACCGCGTCTTTCGCACCTGGCCGGTGCTGCGCTGGCTCTACGAGGGCGCCGAGTTCCTCGACGGGGACGGCCCCGATCTGGCGGCCGCGCTCCAGGGCGGCGAGCGCGTGATCATCACGCCCGGCGGCGTGCGCGAGGGGGCGCGCAGCCGCCACGATCGCTACCGCGTGGAGTGGGGCGGGCGCCTCGGCTACCTGCGCGTCGCCCTCAAGTACGGCGTGCCGATCGTGCCCGCGGCCTCGTCGGGCGTCGACGACGGCTACCTCGCCTTCAACGACGGCTATCGCCTCGGCAAGCGCGTCGGCATGCCGGCCGGGCTGCCGCTATGGCTGGGCATCGGGCCGCTCGGGCCGTGGCCGCTGTCGCCGCCCTTCCCGGTGAAGATCACGACGCACCTGGGAGCGCCGATCGATCTCCTCTCCGAGGGGCCGGTCGATCCGGAGGATCGCGAGGCGCTGCTGCCGCTCCATCGTCGCGTCGTCGCCGCGGTGCAGGCGCTCCTCGACGGAGCCAGGACGCGGAGGCCCGGATGATGGGCGCGGGGGGGAGCGGCTGGGCGGTGGTGCTGGGGGTCTCCTGCGGCACCGGCGCGGCGATCGCGCGCGAAGTGGCGCGGGATCCCGGTCTCGACGTGTTCGGCGCGCACCGCGGCCACCACCCCGACGAGGCCGCCGCCGTCGAGCGCGACGTGGCGGAGGCGGGGCGGCGCGTCCACCTGCGCCTCGGTGAGGCGGGCACGGCGCAGGGCGCCTGCGACGGCGCGGCCGAGCTGGCGGAGGTGGCGGGCCGGCGCAGCGTGAAGCTCTTCGTGCACTCGCTCGCCAACGCCTCCGTCGGCAAGCTCGCCTCGGGCGGCGAGGATCAGCTCGCGCCGTGGCAGTTCGCCAAGACCTTCGAGTCGATGGCGAACTCCTTCGTGTACTGGATCCAGCAGCTGCTCGCCCGCGACCTGCTCGCCGACGGCGCGTGCTGCCTCGGGCTGTCCAACCCGATGGTCGACGCGGTGATGCGCGACACCGCGCTCATCGCCGCCAGCAAGGCCGCCCTCGAGGTGTACGTGCGCCACCTCGCCCGCGAGCTGGGGCCGCGCGGCCACCGCGTCAACCTCCTCAAGTTCGGCGCGGTGAAGACCCACGCCGTCGAGAAGACCTTCGGCCCCTCGACGGCGCGGCTGTGCGCGGTGCTGCCGCGGCTGATCCCCGCCGGCCGGACCGCCACCGCCGCCGAGGTGGCCCGCGTCGTCGCCTTCCTCGCCGGCGATCGCGCCACCTTCTTCAACGGCGCGACGATCGATTTCACGGGCGCCGAGGCGCAGGGCGCCTTCGACGTGCTCCTCCAGGGCCACGGCGAACGCTGAGCGCGCGCCCGACGACGCCTCGCGCAACAGGCTCCTAGGCGGCCGCACCCGTTTCAGGTAATGATGGCGCCTCCAATCAGGAGAACTGCGTCGATGCGAGAGAAGACGAGC
The DNA here is from genome assembly GCA_021784515.1 of Myxococcales bacterium. Taxonomy (GTDB): domain Bacteria; phylum Myxococcota_A; class Polyangia; order Palsa-1104; family SHYY01; genus SHYY01. The sequence goes on from JAJXSP010000238.1 coordinate 3,406, forward strand.
CCTTCGAAGAGCGGGGCGACCCAGACGCGCGATCGGCGCGCGCTCTCCGAGCTGGCGCACGACGTCGGGAGGCTCGACGTCGACTCGTCGCAGCTCGCGCTCGTCGTGGACCAGCTGGCGCTCGGCGCGCGCGACACCGCCGCGCAGGCCGCCCGCGCCGCCGACGCCACCGACCGGATCAAGGCCCACGTCTCCTCGGTGGTGAACACCGCCGAGGAGATGGGGACGATCGTCCACGAGATCTCGGCCAACGCCAGCGAGACGGCACGCACCGCGCACCAGGCGCGCGACCTCGCCAGCGGCGCCAACACGACCGTCCAGGCGCTCAACGTGAGCTCGGCCGCCATCGGCAAGGTGACGAAGGTGATCGGAGCGATCGCGCAGCAGACCAACCTGCTCGCGCTGAACGCCACCATCGAGGCCGCGCGCGCCGGCGAGGCGGGCAAGGGGTTCGCCGTCGTCGCCAACGAGGTGAAGGAGCTGGCCAAGGAGACGGCCCGCGCCACCGAGGAGATCATCCGCCAGATCGAGACGATCCAGACCAACACGGGCAAGAGCGTCACCGCCATCGGCGACATCGTGAAGGTGATCGAGCAGATCGACGGCATCGCCTCGTCGATCGTGCGCTCCGTCGACAAACAGATCCGGAACGTGCAGCAGATCATCTATACCGCCACCGAGGTACGGAGCGCCGTCAGCGGCGCCGTCGATCACAACGCCGCGGTGCGGAAGGGCACCGAGGACGTCGAGAAGCGCGCCGCCTCCGCGCACGACGCGGTCGGGCGCGTGAAGGACGCCCTGGCCGCGATCGGCGAGACGGTGCGCCGCGAGGTCAAGCCCGACCAGGAATGAGCCCGCCCGAACAGGACGCGCCGCCGGAGCGCGACCCGGAGACGCTCGCGCTCTTCCTCGAGGAGTCGCTCGAGGCGCTGACGCGCATGGAGCAGCTCCTGCTCGACGCCGAGCGAGGCACGCGCAGCCCCGATCTGCTCGCGACGCTGTTCCGCGACCTGCACACGATCAAGGGCACGTCGGGCTTCCTCTCGCTGTTCAAGATCGTCGCGCTCTCGCACGCCGCCGAGGACTTCCTGGCGAAGGTGCGCGACGACGCGATCGCGCTGACGCCCGCGCACCTGCGCCGCCTGATGGAGGTGATCGACCTTTTGCGCACGCTCATCGTCAACGTGCGCGAGTGCGGCGACGAGTTCGACACCGACGTGAACCCGCTCGTCGCCACGCTGCGCGACGAGGCGGCGCACCCGCCGCGCGCGGAGGAGGAGCAGCAGACCGCGGCCCTCGGCGGCGCGCCCTCGAGCGATCCCGCCGCGACCACCGCGTCGGCCCCCGCACCGTCGGGGGAAGAGCCGCGCTCGATGTCGGTGAAGGACCTGATGGGCGGCGGCCCGCCTTTGCAGCACGGCGACCCGGCCGCCGGCACGGTCCGCGTCAGCGTCGCGCTGCTCGATCGCCTGATGAACCTGATGGGCGAGCTGATCCTCTCCCGCAACCGGATCATCCAGCTCGTCAAGATGCACTCCGCCGGCGACACCGACAGCCAGGAGGCCTGCCAGCGCCTCCGCCAGGTCACCTCCGAGATGCAGGAGGGGATCATGAAGACGCGCATGCAGCCGGTGGCGCGCGTCTTCGATCCGATCCCGCGGATGGTGCGCGACCTCTGCCAGGCCACCGGCAAGCGCGTCTCCTGCCACGTCGAGGGGACGGCGACGGAGATCGACAAGGCGCTCGTCGAGGTGATCCGCGATCCCGTCGTGCACATGGTGCGCAACGCGATCGACCACGGGATCGAGCCGCACGAGACCCGCCTCGCCAAGGGCAAGCTCCCCGTCGGCACGCTCTCCATCCGCGCCGCCCACGAGAGCGGGATGGTGAAGATCGAGATCGAGGACGACGGGCGCGGCATCGATCCGGACAAGCTGCGCGCGAAGGCCGTGGAGAAGGGGCTCATCACCGCCGCCGAGGCGGCTGCGCTCTCCGATCGCGAGGCGCTCGAGCTGGTCTACCGCTCCGGCTTCAGCACCGCCGACAAGGTGACCGAGATCTCCGGCCGCGGCGTCGGGATGGACGTCGTGCGCAACCACGTCGAGCGCGAGGGCGGGCAGGTCGAGCTCGACTCCGTCGTCGGCAAGGGGACGGTGATGCGGCTGAAGATGCCGCTCACGCTCGCCATCATCCCGGCGCTGCTGGTGCGGGTGGGGAAGCAGCGGTTCGCGATCCCGCAGGCCAGCCTGGTGGACCTCGTCTACTTGAACGAGACGCAGGCGGCGACGTCGATCGAGCACGTGCGCGACGCCGCGGTGTACCGCTGGCGCGGCCAGCTGCTGCCGCTCGTGCGGCTCGACTCGCTGTTCAAGCTGCGCCCCGCCGTTGAGGGCCAAGCCCGCCAAAGCGGGCTGCTCCAAGGCCCGACTGCGCCGCCCGACGAGAACGTCAGCATCGTCGTGGTGGCCGCGCGCCAGCGCCGGTACGGCCTCATCGTCGACGAGATCGAGGACACCGAGGAGATCGTCATCAAGCCGATCTCCTCGGAGCTGCGGCGCCTCGCCTGCTACTCCGGCGCGACGGTGCTGGGCGACGGCAGCGTGGCGCTGATCCTCGAGGCGCAGGGGATCGCCGCGATGTCGGGGATCGATCTCTTCTCGTCCACCTCGCGCGCGGCGCCCTCGACCAAGGGCGCGGAGGAGGGCGCGCGGGGGCAATCGTTCGTCCTCTTCCACGCCGGCGATCGCGCGCTGATGGCGGTGCCGTTGCGGATGGTGTCGCGCCTCGAGCACGTCCCGCGCGCCGGGATCGAGCGGGTGGCCGGCGCCGAGGTGGTGCAGTATCGCGGCTCGATCCTGCCGGTGGTGCGCCCCGAGGCCGTGCTCCCGATCGGCCGGACGAGCGCCCCGCCGTCGGAGATCCAGCCGCTGATCGTGTTCGACTTCGGCCACCGCGTGGGGATGGCGGTGGACGAGATCCTGGACATCGTCACGCTCACCCTGGAGAGCGACAGCAGCGACGGGAGCACGCCCGCGACGCTGGGCAAGGCGGTGGTGCTCGGCCGCACCGCGCTCGTGCTCGACGTCTACGACATCGTCCGGCGCCTCGCCCCGCAGTTCGTGTTCGAGCGGCGCAAGGGCGAGCGGCCGCCGCGGCTGCTCGTCGCCGACGACTCGAACGCGATGCGGACCGCGCTGGCAGGCTACCTCCGCACGCAGGGCTTCGAGGTGCACGACGTGTCGAGCGGCGACGACGCCCTCCGCGAGCTGCGCGCCCAGCGCGGCCGCTACGACGCGGTGGTCACCGACCTCGCGATGGAGGGGCTCGACGGGTTCGGGCTGATCCGGACGCTGCAGCAGGAGCAGCCGCAGCTGCCCGTCTTCGCGTGGACCTACCAGGACGACGTCGGCGTCACCGAGCGCGCGCTCTCCGTCGGGGCGCGGGCGTGCGTCCACAAGCTGCGCCGCGAGGAGCTCGTCGCCGCGCTGCAGGATTGCGGCATCGCGGGCGGGCGCCGCGCCAACGACGGCAGGAGGGACGCGTGAAGCCCGAGTCGCGCACCGATGCGCCGCCGGCGACGGAGAAGTGGGCGTCGTTCCACCTCGCGGGCGAGCTGTTCGCGCTCCGCGTGGAGGAGGTGCAGGAGGTGCTCATGCAGCAGCCGATCACCCCCGTGCCGCTCGCCCCCGACTTCATCATCGGCCTGGTGAACCTGCGCGGGCGGATCAGCCTGGCGATCGATCTGCGCCGCCGGCTGCAGCTGCCCCCGCGCGCGGACGGCGCTCCGTCGGTGCTCCTCGTGCTCAAGCACAAGGAGGGGCTGATTGGAGTGGTGGTCGACGAAATGGAGGACGTACTCGAGCTGCCGACGTCGGCGTGGCGCACGCCGCCCGACACGCTCGCCGAGGAGCACCGCGGCTTCGTCGCCGGCGTGTGTCCCACGGCCGGGCGGTTGGTGCTCGGGCTGCGGACCGATCCACTGAGCGGCGGCGAGCAGTCCATCACGGCGCGGGACGCCGCACCCGACAGCAATGCACCGCCCACAGGCGGCGGGAGGGTCGCAGAGTGATCAACCTACCGACACCAGATCTCCTGGCCGAGCTCGTCTCGAACGTCACACGGCCGATGTTCGGGATCTCCTTCGCGCTCGCTCCGGAGAGTCCGGGCAACACACCCTTTCAGGGCGCCGAACCCTACCGCACGCTGCTCCTCGGGATCGAGGGATCGCGGCCGCTCACCGTCGCGATCGCCGCCGACCGCCCGGGCGCGAAGATGCTCGGCGGGGTGATGTTCGGCTGCCCGCCCGACGACGTGGACGTCTCGATGATCGAGGACGCCCTGGGCGAGCTGCTCAACATCTTCTCGGCGCAGGTGAAGAAGGTGCTCGACCTCGACGAACGCCTCGGCCTGCCGAGGGTGGCGGGCCCGGCCGAGACGCTCCAGCGCGTCAAGGCGTGGCGCAGCGCGACCCTGCGCAGCGGGACCACCAACGTCACCGTCTGGGTAGCCGTCGCCGAGACGGAAGGCTAGAGTACGGAACACTGGAGGCCTTGCGGATGGCTCGTATTCTCACCGTGGACGACAGCCGGGCGATCCGGTCGATCGTGACGCGGCAGGTGATGGCCCTCGGGTTCGAAGTCGAGGAGGCCGAGGACGGCGAGCAGGGGCTGCAGCGGCTCGCGGTCCATTCGTTCGACCTCGTGCTGCTCGACGTGACGATGCCGGTCCTCGACGGGCCGGCGATGCTGGCGAAGATGCGCGAGCGCGGCATCAAGACGCCCGTGCTCATGCTGACGTCGGAGTCGAAGCGCTCGATCGTCGCGTCGGTGATGGCGCAGGGGATCGAGGACTACATCCTCAAGCCGTTTCAGCCAGAGGAGCTGCGCACGAAGATCCTGAAGGCGCTCCGGATGGTCGCGCCTCCCATGACGCCGCCCGCGCCCGCGCCCGCGCCCGCGCACGCGCCGACCGTCGACGGGCCCCCGCCCGCGGCCGGCAATTCCGCGCTGCTCGCCCCTCCAGCCGCCGCCACGACGGTCGATGTCCTCGTGGTGGATGACGTGGAGAACGTCGCGAAGAAGCTCCGCAGCATGGTGCCCGAGCGCCTGAGCATGGAGAGCTGCCTCACCGCGCAGGCCGCGTTGACGGTGGCGCGGCGGCGCACCTACCGCTCGATCCTGATCGACGTGGACATCCCCGAGGTGAACAGCGCCGTGCTGGCGAGCCAGCTGCGCAAGCTGCAGCCCAACGCCACCTTCCTCGCGCTCTACCTGCGCACCACCAACGACGCCGAGAACGAGGCGAGGTCCCGTGGCTTCGACGGCGTCCTGCTCAAGCCCTTCGATCCCGTCGGCATCGAGGCGCTGATGATGAAGTGGCTCGGCCAGGTGTCGCTGCTGGTCACCACCGAGGACAACGTGGTGCGGATCGAGCGCTTCTCGGGCTGGGACACGGCGCTCGATCGCTACCTGTCGCGCCTCACCGTGCCGATGGAGAAGTGCCTCTCCGACGTCGCCGCCGGCTGCTTCGACGAGGTGGTGCTCGACCTCACGCACTTCCCGCCGCGCGCCGACCGCGTGCCGAAGTTCATTCTGGCGACGGCCGACAAGGCCAAGAAGATCGGCATGGAGCTGCGGCTGGTCGGGACCACCGAGATGCAGAAGATCCTCGAGTCGTTCACCGACACGAAGATGGTGCCCTTCTTCGAGACGGTGGCGGCGGCGAAGGGGCGCGGGTAGGAGAGGCGGCCGTGGCGACCCGGCTCGGCGGGCAGCTCGAGAAGATCGTGCTCAACCGGATCGCCACCGATCGGCTGGCGATCCCCCTTCCGCCGGGGACGGCGACCACCT
>JAJXSP010000239.1 GCA_021784515.1 Myxococcales bacterium
CGCCGTCGGTGACGGGCGCTCGGCCATCGCCGCCGTCGCCGCCGGCTGCGACGCCGTGCTGAGCGACGTGAACATGCCCGGCGCCGACGGGATGGCGGTGGTGCAGGCCGCCCGGCGGCGCGACCCGCCGGTGCCGGTGGTGCTGCTCACCGGCTTCGGCACCATCGCCGGCGCGGTGGAGGCGATGCGCGCCGGCGCCTTCGACTACCTGACCAAGCCGATCGAGAGCCCGGCGGCGCTGCGCGCGCTGATCGCGCGGGCCATCGCGTCGACGGGCGCGCCGTCGACCGCGGAACCTCCCGGCAAGACGCCGCCCGACGGTGACGGGGACGACTTCGTGGCGGCCGATCCCGCCTCGGCGCCGCTCGTCGAGCTGATCGATCGCGTCGCGGCGCGCGACACCACCGTGCTCCTGCTGGGCGAGAGCGGCGTCGGCAAGGAGGTGATCGCGCGCCGCATCCACGCGCGCAGCCGCCGCAAGGGATCGCGCTTCGTCGCCGTGAACTGCGGCGCCATCCCGCACGAGCTGTTCGAGGGGCAGGTGTTCGGCCACGCGAAGGGCGCCTTCTCGGGCGCGGCGAGCGCGCACCGCGGCTTCTTCGAGGAGGCGCACGGCGGCACGCTGCTCCTCGACGAGGTGGGCGAGCTGCCGCTGCCGGCGCAGGTGAAGCTGCTGCGCGCCCTCGAGGAGCGGCGCATCACGCGCCTGGGCGAGTCGCGCGAGGTGCCGGTGGACGCGCGGGTGATCGCCGCCACCAACCGCCGCCTCGACGAGGAGGCGCGCGCCGGCCGCTTCCGCGAGGACCTCTACTTCCGCCTCAGCGTGTTCCCGATCCGGATCCCGCCGCTGCGCGAGCGGCGCGGCGACATCGTGCCGCTCGGGCGCTCGATCCTGCGCCGCCTCGGCGAGGGCGGGCGCGCGCTCACCGACGAGGCGCGGGGCGCGCTCGCGGCGCACGGCTGGCCGGGCAACGTGCGCGAGCTGCGCAACGTCCTCGAGCGGGCGGTGATCATCGCCGGCGACGGGCCGATCGACGCGCGCCACCTCGGGCTCGCCGCCGCCGGGCCGGCGCCGGCGGAGGCGGGGCCGGTCACGCTCTCCGATCTCGAGCGGCAGGCGATCGTCGACGCGCTCCAGGCGTCGGGCGGCAACCGGCGGATGGCCGCCGAGCGGCTCGGCATTGCCCTCCGCACGCTGCAGTACAAGCTGAAGGAGCTCGGGCTGATCAAGCGGACATGAACCCAAACCCCATGAATCGATCGATCCTCCTTGCCTGTTCGCTGCTCGCCGCCTCCTGCGGCGGAGGGGCCACCACCGACGGTGGCGATCTGGATCTCGGCGCCGGCGATCTCACCCTCCCCGGCCCGACCTGCCGCAACGGGATCCAGGACGTCGACGAATCCGACGTGGATTGCGGCGGATCGTGCCCTCCCTGCGTCAACGGAAAGGCATGCAACAGCGGCGAGGATTGTCTGAGCGGATTCTGCGAGGGCGGCACCTGCCAGCGGGTCGTCGATCTGGCGTGGAGCGTGACCGCCGACCTCGGGACACCGACGGGCGACATGCCGATGTCGACGGGCGGCGACATGGCCGACGCTTCCAAGCTCGCATTCGCGGCGCCGGTGACCTACCTGCCCAATGCCACCCCGAACGCGCTCGCCGCGGCCGACTTCAATGGTGACAAGAAGCTCGACGTGGCGATCTCCGACGACTCCTCGCAGAGCGATCAGCCGGGCCACTACAGCCTATTTCCCGGCGTCGGGATGGGCGCGCTCGGAAAGGCCGTCACCGCGACAACCGGCGTGCGCCCGCGCCGGATCCTCGCCGGCGATTTCAACAATGATGGGCGGCTCGATCTCGTGACCCTCGACGGGGGCGTGGCGGGGGCGGGCGCGGTGAGCGTGCTGGCCAATTCGGGAAATGGAGGATTCGCCGCAAACCTGGATTCGCCCGCCGGGATGAGCCCGATGGGCTTCGTCGCGGGCGATTTCAACCGGGACGGCAAGCTCGATCTCGCGGTCTCGAACGACGCGCCGAATGGAGTCCAGGGGAAGCTGACCATCCTGCTCGGCGATGGGAAAGGGGGATTCCACGCCGGGGCGGCGCTCGACGCGGGATTCCACCCGGTGCAGGTGGCGGCCGCCGACGTAAATGGCGACGGGAAGCTCGATCTCGTCGCCGCCGCGGCGGGCGATCTGCCCAATGACGCCTCGTCGCTGACGCTGTTTCCCGGCAATGGCGATGGCACCTTCGGGGCGAGCACGAAGCTCGCGGCGCCGGCGGCGATGACGGTCACCGCGGGCGACCTGAACGGCGATGGGAAAATCGATCTGGCATTCGCGCATTGCTGCCCGAGTCCGACGGCGGGCGTCCTGCTCGGGCGCGGCGACGGCACCTTCGACGCGCCCATCTCGCTCTCCATCCCCGACAGCGCCGGCAGCATCGCGCTCGCCGACTTCGACGGCGACGGGCGGATCGATCTCGCCTTCCAGATGACCACCACGGTCGCGGTGCTGCTCGGCAACGGCGACGGCAGCTTCCAGCGCGCGCGGTCGATCGTCGCCGGCACCAGCCTGCTCGACCTCGCCGCCGCGGACATGGACGGCGACGGCAAGCCCGACCTGGTGGTGGCCGACTACGGCAGCAACGCGGTCGAGGTCCTGCGGAACACCACGCCGTGAGCGACGACGAGGACGACGACGCGCCGCATCCCGAGGCGGTCGAGGTGCCGGTCGAGGACGTGCTCGATCTCCACACCTTCGCGGCGCGCGACGTGCCGGCGCTGGTCGCCGACTACCTCGACCTCGCCGCCCTGCGCGGCTACACCGAGGTTCGGATCATCCACGGCAAGGGCGCCGGCGTGCAGCGGCGGATCGTCGAGTCGATCGCGGCGCGGCACCCGGCGGTGATCGACACGCGCCTCGCCGGCGACGACCGCGGGAGCTGGGGCGCGACGATCATCCGCCTTGGCCGGCCTTGACGGAATATGTCACGGCTCGAGGAGCCGGTGCAGCCGGGGCAGCGCCGTGCCGCTCGCGCGCATGAGCTCGCAATACGCCGCCTCGTCGAGCGGCGCTGGGAAGAGGCAGCGGCTGCACCACGCCCGCGCCGCGCAGCGCTCGCAGCCGCGTCGCGCGAACGCCTCCTCGGCGCGCGCCCGCAGCGCCGCGCGCAGCGTCGCCAACGAATCGCGCGCGGAGGCCACGACGCCGCCATGGGCGCACGGTCGCACGCCGCCCGCCGCGTCGAGGATCGCGCCGGCCGCACCGTCCGCGCCGTCGGCGACACAGGACCGCTCGCCGAACCGGCAACCATCGAGCAGCGCCGCCGGCAACGCGCCCGGGTCCTCTCCCGCATCGAGCGACGCGAGGAGCGCGCGCAGCCGCGAGACGTCGTCGTCCGTCGAGATCACCGCCGTCGCGCCCGGGGAGAATCGCGCCAGCGGCGCGCAGCGGCGCCGCGGGGGATCGGCCGGCCGCTCGACGGTGAGCGACCGCCCCGACGGCGCCACCGTGACGAGGAAGCGCGCGTGCGAGACCAGGCCGGCGATCGGCTCGTCGACGCGCACGGCCGTGAACCAGTCGCGCTTTTCGGCTGCCTCGATCGGGCGCACGGTCACCGCCGCGCCGTCGCGGAAAAGCGGCGCGAGCAGCGCCTCGACGGCGGCGAGCGGACCGTCCTCGCCCTCCCACTCGAGCTGCGTGGCGAGCGCGAGCAGGCCGCCGTCGGCGAGGTGTGCCGGCCCGTCGACGAGCACCTCGAGGCGGAGCTGGTCGAACACGCGGCCGTAGTGCGGCGCGGTGAGGACGAGGTCGAAGCGCTCGCCGCGCACCGGCTCGAGGAGGTGGCCGACGCGGAAGTCGATCCCCTCGACGCGGTTCAGTGCGGCGTTCCACCGCGCGAGCCACAGCGCGCTCGGGTAGAGGTCGGTCGCCACCACGCGGTGGCCACGCGCCGCGCCCTCGATGGCGACGATGCCGCAGCCGGTCCCCACGTCGAGGAGCCGCCCGGCGCGCGCGCCGTCGAGCACGTCGAGGAGCGCGTCGGTCTCCGGCCACACGTCCTGGCGGTACTCGACGATGCCCAGCTCGAGCACGTAGAGCCGCTCGCCGCGCCGGCGGATCCGGTGCAGGCCGCGCCAGCGCCCGTCGTCGAGGCGCGCGACGAGCGCGGCGCCGAGCAGCTCGCGCGCGATCGCCTCGTCGAGCGACACCGGGCCGCGCGGCGCGAGCGGATCGAACAACGTGGCGAAGCGCGCTGCGTCGTCGGCCGCGAGCGCGCGCAGCCGGTCGCCGAGGCGGGCGAGCTGGGCGGGCGATCGATCGAGGCGCAGCATCGCGTGCGAGGGTAGCGCGACCGGCCCGTCGGGGCACCGCTCCCCTGGAGACGACCAGGCCGCCGTGTCGGCGGGACCTGCGGTCCGCGAGGCGCGCGCGCTCACCCCCGCGGCCGACGTGCTACCGTCCGCCGATGCCGAGGAGGCGACGAACTTCTCCTGCCCTCCGTCGGTCGGGCGACGGCGGCGGCGCATGAGCGAATCGCGCCCGACGAGCGTCGGCGAGCCGCGGGAGCGCCTCTGCGCAGCCATCGCCCCATGCCTCGTGCTCCTGACCGCCGCGATCCTGTTTCGGCTGCCGCTGCTGCTGAACGCGCGGGGCGTGCACTCGGACGCGGCGATCGTGGGCCTGCAGGCGGAGCACATGCTGCGCGGCGAGTGGGAGCCGTTTCTCTGGGGCGTGCGCTACCAGGGGTCCGTCGACGCGGTGCTGGTCGCGGCGGGCTTCGCCGTCGCGGGGCGGTCGGCGCTCGTCCTGATGCTGGTGCCGTTCCTCGGGTACCTGATGGTGCTGGCCATCGTGTTCCAACTGCTGCGCAAGGATCTCACGCCGTGGCGCGCGGCCGTGATCGTCCTTCCCATCGTCTTCACGCCGGCCGCCATCAATGGAGTGATCGCCTACGCGCCGCGCCAGTGGTCGATCACGGCGGTGTTCGCCGCCACCGCGCTGTTCGACGGGGCGGCGCAGTCACGGCGACCTTGGCTCCGCTTCGCATTCGCGTCGTTCCTCGGAACGTCGTCGCTCTACCTCGATCTCTTCGCCGCGCAGCTCCTGCCTGGGGTCGGTGTGTTCGCCCTCCTGTGCTGTGGCGAGGCGGTCTCCGCGCGCGTCGCCAGGCGGCGCGTCGCCTGGTGCTGTGCCGGATTGCTCGTCGCCGGCGCGTTGATCGGATTGGTCCACCTCGTTCCCTCCGACGCCGGGCTCGCGTCTCCGGCGCCGCCCATCGCCGCGCTCGCCGTGTCCGCCCCGCCGCGCGTCGCGAGCTGGCGGCTGCTCGTCGATACGTGCCTCCCCTCGCTGCTCGCGGCCAAGGTCTTCATCCCCGGCGCGAGCCTCTATCCCGACCTCTGGCGCCCGCACGTGGCCGTGCGCGCGGCCCAGGCGCTCGGCGCGCTCGTGCTGCTCGGCGGCGTCCTCGCGGGGCCCGTCGTGTCGCTGCGGCGCCACGCTCCGCCGCGCCTTCGGCGGCTCGGCCTCCTTGGCCTCACCGTGACCGCGACGGCGCTTTTCGGATTCGTCGCGTCGGGCCGTCCGACCGACGTGTGGTCGACGAGGTACCTCGCTCCCATTTTGTGGACGGCCCCTTTTTCGCTCGCCGCGCTCGCGGGACTCTTCGGAGCGCGCTCGCTCGCGCTCGCGCTTGCCCCGTACACGATCTCGTCGGCGGTCGGCGGCTGGCTCGGCTTCGGCGCCTACGTGAACGGCCCGCGCCCGGTGATCGACGCGCGTGGCGCGGCGCAGGACGAAGCGGCGTTGGCGTCCCTGCTGCGGCGGCGCGGCGTGGAGTACGGCGAGGCGCAATACTGGCTTTCCTATCGGCTCACGTTCCTGTTCGACGAGCGTCCGATGATCGCCCCGCTCGATCCACGCGAGGATCGCTACCCGCCCTACCGGCGAGGCTTCGCGAGCGCACCGACGGTCGCATACATCTTCCACCCGTCGGAGCCGCGCGCGCGCGCCGCCGACTGGGAGCCGTGGCTGCGGGCGCAAGGTGGGCGGGTGGAGCGCCTGGAGGTCGGCGGCTTCACGGTCCTCCTTCACACGCGCCAAGGGCCCGATCAGGAATAAGTTGATCAAAGATGGCCGTTGAGGCGCCCGATCCGGCGAGGCGCGACGAGGGCGAATACTCTCCGTATTTAACCGAGGAGGTTGCGAGCACGGATGGGGGAGGGGCCCCATCCGCGCGCAGCAACGAAGTCGGTCGGGATGGATCGACGGTCAGACTGAGCAGGTTATTCCTGATCGGGCGCCTAAGCTCGGGAGGCCGGCCAGGACGAGCGACGGCGGAAGCCCTCGCACGGCCGCGGTGCCGGCGGCGCCGTGGCATGATGCTCCGGTGATAGCGCTCTGCGCCTACCTGTTGCTCGCGATCGGGCTGCTCTACAGCGACGGGAGATCCTCGGGGTTGCCGCTCGCGCTCGCCGCCGCGGCGCTGCTCGCGGTCGCCGTCCTTCGGGGCGCCACTCGTCCGCCGTCGCGGCGCGCGGCGGCGGCGTTGATCGGGCTCTGCGCGCTGCTGGGCGCGATCCGCCCGCCCGGCGTCTACCTCGCGGCCGCGGCGCCGCGCCTCTTGCTCTCGGCGCTCGGGATCGCCGTCGCGCTTCCGTCTCTCGCCGGCTGCGCATGGCCACGCCTCGCCCCCCGCGCGCTCCTCGCCGCGATGCTCGCGCTGCACGTGGCGGCCGGCGCCGCCCTGATCCACTGGTCGCCGGCGCCGCGGATCGACGTCTGGACGTTCGAGCAGCAGAGCGCCGCCGATCTCCTCGGCGGCCGCGATCCCTATCGGAGCACCTTCGAAAACCCGTACAGCGCCGAGGAGACGCGCGCCTACTACGGCGCGAGCCGCGTCGGCCGCCGCCTCGATTGCCTGCCCTACCCGCCGCTGTCGGTCGCCGCGACGACGGCCGGCTGGGGGATCGGGCGCGACGTCCGCTACTCGGTGCTCGCCGCTCAGGTCCTCGCCGCGCTGGCTCTGTACGCATTGGCGCGCCGGCGCGGTCACGCGGCGTGGCTCGCGCTCGCGCTCGCCGGGCTCCTCCTCACCCATCCGCGCGGCCTGTTCGTCGTCGAGCAGGCGTGGACCGATCCATTGATCGCGGCGTTCGCGGTGCTCCTGCTGTTGGGGCTGGCGGTGCCTCGGCGTTGGGCGGGGATCGCGCTCGGCCTCTTCCTGGCCGCCAAGCAGTACTCCGTGGTCGCGCTTCCGTTGGCGCTCTCGGCGCGCTTCGTACCGCGGCGCTTTTGGCCGTCGGCGCTCGCGGCGGGCGCGCTTTTCACCCTGCCGCTCGCGCTGTGGGATCTGCGCGCGTTCGTCGACGACGTCGCGCTCTGCCAGATCCGGCAGCCGTTCCGGATGGACGCGCTCTCGCTGGCCGCGCCGATCGCTGCGTGGACCGGAGTGCAGGCCCCCGGCGCCCTCGCGTTCCTCGTCGCCGCGGGCGCGCTGGCCGTCGTGTGGCGCCGCTTGCAAGGCGGCGTCGAAGGGCTGGCGCAGGGAATGGCGGTCGCCTACTTTTCGTTCTTCCTCACGGCCAAGCAGGCATTCTGCAACTACTACTACTTTGTCGGAGTGCTCCTGCTCGCCGTCGCCGCCACCGCCGCTCCGGCCGCCGAGGCCCCCTCGGACGCCGCGCGGAAAGAGCGACGCGAGACGACGAGTTTGCTAGTGTCCAGCAAATGACCAACCGGGACTCGACCGCCATCGAGAAGAAGCCCCGCCTCCTCGTCTTCGTCATTGCGTACTACGCCGAGGCGAAGCTCGAGTGGGTGCTCGACCGCATCCCGCGCGAGGTGTTCGCAAGCTACGACTGCGAGATCCTCATCGTCGACGACGCGTCGGAGGACCGCACCTTCGAGATCGGGAGGGACTACCAGCGACGCCATCCCGAGCTGCGCATCACGGTGCTCCGCAACGAATACAACCAGGGCTACGGCGGGAACCAGAAGGTCGGCTACACGTACGCGCAAAACGAGGGCTTCGACTTCGTCGCGATGCTGCACGGCGACGGGCAGTACGCCCCCGAGGAGCTGCCGCGCCTCACCGCGCCGCTGGCCGACGGGAGCGCCGACGCGGTCTTCGGCAGCCGGATGATCGGCCGGTTCGACGCGCTGCGGGGCGGCATGCCGCTGTACAAGTTCGTCGGCAACAAGGTCCTGACGACCGCGCAGAACGCGCTCCTCGGCACCCGCCTTTCCGAGTTCCACAGCGGCTATCGCGTCTACTCCACCGCGGCGCTGCGGCGCATTCCCTTCGCGCTCAACTCCAACGACTTCCACTTCGACACCGAGATCATCATCCAGCTCATCGACGCCCGGCAGCGCATCCTCGAGCTGCCGATCCCGACCTACTACGGTGACGAGATCTCGCGCGTCAACGGCATCCGGTACGCGAAGGACGTCGTTCGGTCGACGCTGCGGTACCGCGTCCACAAGCTCGGGCTGCTCTACCAGCGCCGCTTCGACACCGGCGCGGCGGACAACACGCACTACGATCTCAAGCTCGGCTACGCGAGCAGCCACTCGGCCGCGATCGACGCCGTGGCGCCGGGAAGCAAGGTGATCGACCTCGGCGCCGGACCGGAGGGCATCGCGCGGCAACTCATGCGCAAGGGCTGCGAGGTGGCGGTGGTCGATCGGTTCGCCCCCGCCAATCCACCCGAGCACGTCGAGGTGTTCGTGCAGGACCTCGACGAGCCGCCCCGGTTCCCGCTCCTGCCCTACGACTACATCCTCGTCCTCGACGTCATCGAGCACCTGCGCGATCCCGAGCGCTTCCTCGACCGCATCCGCAGCAACCTCGACCACCGGCCTCGGGCGCTGGTGCTGACGACGCCGAACGTCGCATTCGCGGCGCAGCGCCTGATGCTCCTGCTCGGGCACTTCAATTACGGCCAGGTGGGGATTCTGGACCGCACGCACACGCGCCTGTTCACCTTCGGCAGCCTGCGCCGCCTGCTGCGCGACGCGGGCCTGCGCGTCCAGCGCCTCGAAGGCATCCCGGCGCCGTTCCCGAAGGCGCTCGGCGATACCCGCCTCAGCCGGGCGCTGCTGCGGCTCAACCAGGCACTCATCCGGGTCAGTCCGGGGCTCTTCTCCTATCAGATCCTCGCGGTGGCCGAGACCACTCCGGATACCGACTTCGTGCTGGCGGACACCCGCCGCGCGAGCCAGGCGCGGAGCGCGACGCCCG
>JAJXSP010000240.1 GCA_021784515.1 Myxococcales bacterium
CCTGCGAAAGCATCGGAAACGTCGCCTTCTTACCCTGCCCACGCGTGAGGCCAAGGGCCTGCTCCGCTGCCCGCAAGGCGCCCTCTCTGTCGCCGAATTGAGAAAGAACAGTCGATAATCTATGGTGGTAGAATGCGGAGTCGTCCGAGAGCTCCAACTGCTTCAAGCGCTCCCTCGCCGTCGCCTGGTCGCCCTGCATGATCGCGATCTTGATCTGCAGATCAACCACGAATCGATTATCGATCTCGTCTTTTTGCGCTTTGTCGATGTGCTCCCTGGCTTTGGTGAGATCTCCGTCCTCCAGGTAGCATTGCGCAAGTTCTCGGTGGACTGCCACTCCGCGGCGCCCTTGCGCCAACGCTTCGGTGTAGGCGGTAATTGCCTCCCTGTGACGCCCTTGCCTCCTGTTCAGGAACCCGATCAGGAAGAAGCCCTCCTTCAGGTGACCTTGGGTCATTAGAATCTTCAAATGGGCGTTCGCCTCGTCGTAGAGCTCATCCTGCACCATCGCCCGAATCAGATAGCCGCGAACGTCGGCGTCGCTAGGATTGCGTCCCACGGCTTCTTTGCCGAACTCGATGGACTTTGCATAGTCGCGTTTGTGGTAGCACTCCTTCGCCAGCTTCGCCAAGTCGCTAGCCAGGAAGACCACATCGGGCGAGCTGCCTTTGCCTGACCGGTGAAGCGCTCGAAAGAGCGCGCGATTCAATTCGAGCCGGTATTCGTCTTCGCCAGCCTCGTAGAGGTGCTCGCGGAGCGCCGCCGCCACGCTCTCGTGATCAATGGAAACCGCACCGAAAAGGTTGAGTACGGCGTCGACGATAGGGTCCGCGATGAAGTACATGCCGTGCTCTTCTGGGACGACCAAGGCCGCATGAACCAAGAAAAGGAGCTCCTTTGCGAGCGCCTCCGGAGACATCTTGAGTGATCTGCCGATCACCTCGAGTGGCAGGGGAGAGTACAGTGCCAACAAATGGAGTATAGCCTGCCGCTCTCTGCTGAGGGAAAGACGATTTCGAAGGTATCGAAGAAACGGTGCGGCACGGAAGTGAACGAGCTGCGTCTTGTCCGCCAAGACAACCGCCACGCCGGCGTCCTTGGCCAGTTGGACAGCGTAGGAGACCGACGGTGGATAACCCTTGATGTACTCCGACAACTCGGAGATCTGGTCCCCTGTGAGGCGAACACTTGCGGCGCCAGCCATCGACGAGAGCAGCCGCTTCACGTCCTCGGTCGCGAGAGGGTCGACGCGGACGTGGGGCAGTTGCAGTTCGTCACCGAGGGCGTCCTCGTTCGGACGCCGATTCGTAATCAGACCGAGGTATACCGTTGCGTTACGGGCCACTGAGAGCAATACCTCGCGGAGCATGGCAGTGAAGCCCCCCTCCGGCGTAAGAATTCCTCCTTCGTCGATGAACAGCGGAAGTTCCCGATTTCGGACGGCGATCTCGAGATTTCGGACTATCCTTGCTTGCAGCGCGTCAGCTTTCGCTTGCTGAATCGCAGCAACGATCCGCTCGAAGCCTGCTTGAGTCGAGTAGGGCTCGGTCTGGTCGGCAATCTTGATTGCCACGTCAGCCAGCGTGTCGCCAGTCTCTATGCGCAGGGGGAGCAGCTTGCCAAGGCCCAGGACGTCCTCCGCCGCTCGACGACAAAGCGTCCTCCGCCCGATGCCGTCGAGGCCCCAAACGGCGAAAAGGTGCGGCGGTGCCACGTCGTAGGGAAGGAGCGCGCGCTGAAAGGCGTCGAGTTCCTTGGCCCGACCAATGAACACACGCTGTTGTCCCCTTCGCATGGTCTCGTCCAAGTGGAAGCGGATTTCACGTGCGACC
The DNA here is from genome assembly GCA_021784515.1 of Myxococcales bacterium. Taxonomy (GTDB): domain Bacteria; phylum Myxococcota_A; class Polyangia; order Palsa-1104; family SHYY01; genus SHYY01. Next base: position 1,833 of record JAJXSP010000240.1, read on the forward strand.
TGCTTTGCGGACAGGACCCCCTTTGCGACCAGAGAACGCCTAAGCCACATCGGTAGGCTATTGTGGTCTACGTCAGTACTGATGGCGAAGACCAAGACGCGGCTAAGCTCGCCCTTGATTTGCGCTTGTTGGGTTTCTGATAGCTCAAGGCGAACCCAATCCGAGGAGAGCGATGCGTGGCTTGCGAACAGGACTACGATCTCGGAGACCGCCAAGCCATCCAAGATGGACTGGACAAATCCGATGCCCGTGTCGAATTGCTGTTCATCGAATACGCAAAACTGGCGACCCAGTTCTTTCGCCACTGCGCGGACGAATTCCTTGTCTGCCGAGGAGTGCGAGAGGAAGGCTTTCATGCGGTCTGGCTCCTTTAGGGGTGAGTGGATCTCCAACTCCGCGTCCGCCCAACGGCTTCGCGCTCTGCCGCGGCCCCGCGCTCAGCCGGCTTCAACATTGGATACCCCGCTCGCCGTCGGCAGCAGCGCGTTGAATCTGATCCAGGCCAGGTGCACGCTCGGGCGCGGCCGCGCGGTGCTCGCGAACAGCGTCTCCGCCGGCCCGTAGCTTACCGGTCGACGGAGGTGCTTCACCGGGCGTCTGCGGCGTGGCAGCGCGTCCGGGCGAGTCAAGGGTGACCACCGTTCGGGGGCATCGATCGCCGGCGCCCCTTGACTCGCCCGGCTGACGCTGCCCGGAGGGCAATTGCCGCGCGATGCCGGGGGCATCGCGCTGTTCGCGCGCAGCCGCCAGGGTATGCAAGACCGCCCGGACCCACAACCTTCGGAAGGAGGACACCGTGCGATTCTACACCGAGCCCCATCAGCGCTACTGCGGGATCGACCTGCACGCCCGCTCCATGTACGTCTGCATCCTCGACTCTCACGGCAGGACGCTCCTCCATCGCGACATGAAGAGCGAACCCACCGCTTTCCTCCGCGCCATCGCGCCCTATCGGAAGAGCCTCGTCGTCGGCGCCGAGTGCACCCTCTGCTGGTACTGGCTCGCTGACCTGTGCGCGAAGGAGGACATCCCCTTTGTCCTCGGTCACGCCCTCTACATGCGTGCTGTCCACGGCGCAAAAGCCAAGAACGATCGCATCGATTCCCACAAGATCGCCGCGCTCCTGTGCGGACACCTCTTCCCCCTCGCCTACGTCTATCCCGCCCAGATGCGCGCCACCCGCGACCTCCTCCGCCGGCGTCTCCACTTCGTCCGCCAGCGAGGCCAGCTCCTTGCTCACATCCAGATTGTCCATCACCAGTACAACCGCGTCGCCCCCGGCCGAAAGATCGGATGGGCCGCCAACCGAAAGGGCCTCGACGCCGCCTTCTCCGACCCGAGCATCGCCCAGACCATCACGGCCGACCTCGCCCTGGTGGACCGCTACGACGACGTCATCGCGGAGCTCGAGCTGCGCGCCCTCCGCGACGCCCGCGGCCACGACAACGACAGCTTCGAGCGCCTCAAGTCGATCCCCGGCGTCGGCAGGGTCCTCGCCCTCACCATCCTGTACGAGATCCACGATATCGACCGATTCCCCTCGGTGCAGCAGTTCGCCTCGTACAGCCGACTCATCAGGTGCCAGCAATCCTCCGCCGGGAAGACCCTCGGCACCGGCGGCGCCAAGATCGGAAACGCACACCTGAAGTGGGCCTTCTCCGAGGCGGCCGTCCTCTTTCTCGCCAAGTGCCCCGAGGGAAAGCGACTCCAGGCGCGCCTCGAAAGAAAGCACGGCAAGGGCAAGACGCTTTCGATCCTCGCTCATCGCCTGGGACGTGCCGCCTATTTCATGCTGAAGAACAAAGTAGCCTTCGACCGCGACAAGTTTCTTCGGTCGGCGTGACTTCTGGGAGGAGGAGGAGTGAGCCCCACGCCTAACTCGAGCCGTCTGGGCGGAGCCCGTCACGGATGCCCTCGACGCGACGAGAGCGGTGTCGGGTCGAAAGACCCGATCTCGCGGGCGTCCTCGGCACCAACGCCCGGCAACGAGCAGCGCTTGAATGGACACTCCTCCTCGCTCCCGCTTTCGACAAAGACCTTTGCGCGATTCCCTTCGCCACTCTGCCCCTTGTATGAAGAGCGTCGTGCAGGAAGTGGCGCGAACGGTTCACTCCTCCGAAGATGGAGGAAAACGGAATCCGGGAGAGGGTCGCCGTACGTCCCTTGAGGCATCGTCCTCGCGGGTGAGATTGGCGCCCTCGTCCGGTGTCCAAGGCTCGAACGGTATCCTGAGGCCGGCGTCGCCGCGTCCTCGTATGCACAAGGATGAGCGTGGTCACCGGCTCCGAGGCTCCCGGCGTCCTCCGTTGAAGAGGAGCCAACCGATGAAGTTCGTGGGAATCGACGTCGCCGCCGAGAAGCACTGTGTCGCCACCGTCGGTGAGCAGGGTGAAGTGCTCGTCAAGGCGACGACCTTCACAGAAGACGCGACCGGCTACGAGGTCCTCAGGGGTCTGCTCGGCGCGGCCCCCGGCACGCTCGTGGCGATGGAGGCGACCGGGCACTACTGGAAAAACCTGTTTGCGTGGCTGGTGACGCAAGGGTTCGCCGTCGCGCTGCTCAACCCGCTGCGCACCAATCGCTTCGCCGGCGAGGATCTGCAGCGGGCCAAGACCGATGGGCTCGACGCGGTCTCCATCGCCCGCTTTGCCCAGCAGAAGCGGCCCAAGGCCACCCAGCTTCCCGATGCGGCCTCCGACGAGCTGCGCGAACTGGTGCGCCACCGCGACCGCCTGGTGCAGGACCTGGGCGACAGGGTTCGCCAGCTCCACCGGCTCGTGGATCTGGGATTCCCCGAGTTCACGTCGCTGGTCAAGGACCTCGACGGGCCGATGGCGACGACGCTGCTGTCGACGTATCCGTCGGCGCGCGCCTTCGCCAGCGTGAAGCCCGCGAAGCTGGCCGAGCTGAACTATGCCAACCGGAACGTCATCGGCGACGAGCTCGCGACCGCCCTGGTCACAGCGGCGAAGCGCTCGGTCGGTGCGCATCACGGCGCGGCATACCGGATTCAGGTCGAGCACACGTGCGAGGACATCGACACGTTCCGCCACCGCATCCGCAGCCTCGAGCGGGACATCGAGCGGCACCTCGACACGCACGAGGTCGGCAAGCTCCTGACGACCATCGACGGCATCGGCCCGCAGACCGCGGCGCGCATCATCGCGGAGGTGGGTGACCCGGCGCGCTTCGAGGACGCGGCCGCCCTGGCCTCGTACGTCGGGGTCGTTCCCGCAACGAACCATTCGGGTAAACGAACGCCCTCCCGCGCCGGTCTGACGCCCATCGGGCACGCGGCGCTGCGCGCGAAGCTGTGGATGCCGACGCTGAGCGCCGTCCGCAACAATCCCTGGCTGCGCGCCTTCTACCAGCGTCTGCGCGCCGCAGGAAAGCTCCCCAAGGTCGCCCTCATCGCGGCGATGCGAAAGCTCCTCGCGGCCGTCTACAGCGTCGCCAAGCACCGTCGCGCATTCGTGCCGCAGCTCCCCGCTGCACCGGAGGCCAGCCGATGAAGACACGCCCCAGGTCATCGAATCAGCACCCGGCCAGCGACGAGCTGCAGGGCGGTGGGAAAAGCTTGACACACATCACGGTATCTCACCCGAACCCGCATCCAACTGGCGCACGGCAGGTTTCGTGCAGCCCTTCTGCATTGAATGGGACGGAACGAGGGTACGCATGTGTTTCTGGGACGCGCCGGAGCACGTCTCCGACGCACCGCCGACCGCCAGCCTCACCGGCGGAACCCTCGGCGGACCGGAGACGGAGAGGCCGTGCTTGACTCCAACGTTGGCCTGATACGGTGTTAGCCGGCCTTCTTGTGTTGGAGTTCCTGTCGCAACACGCGCCGAAAGATGTCCTCCAGAGGTTCCCGCTTCTCCTTCATGTACTCTCGCAGAGCATTGTTGATCATGGCCTGGTAGCTCGCTCCCCGAGCAAGGTGTGCCTGCTCCCGAAACCAGTCCAAGACGTCATCGTCGATCCGAATGGTAATCCGAGTCTTGCCGCGCGGGGGAGGGATCACAGGGCCGCGCTTCGCCTTGGAAAAATCGTACTCACGTTTCATGTGCGTTCTCCGTACCGCGCTGCCTCCGACTTCGTGGCCTTCCGGGCGGAAATGATCCGGATCCCATCGTCGCGCCTAGCAGACGACGATCAGGCGGGCCAGCGCATCCATTCCCATCGTGACGAAACGCTCCTCGTCCGGATGTTCATCCGGCATCGTGAGAGCCCGCTCGTCGTGGAACACGGGAGTGGCATCGGCGAAATCGACGCCGTGCTTCTTGCTGTTGGCCTGAGCCTTCCGTGGATCCCAAGTGAACTCCACGAAAGAAGCATATGCACATCTGTGCACGACGTCAAGAGGACCACGGTGGTCTCCTCCGTTCCGCTCTGCTCCGATCCGGTCCGGCTGACAGAAGCCTTCTTTCCCGCCCGCCAGCGGCCCGATGGAGCGCAGGCTGCCGGTTGCCCCGTGATGCTCGGGGCCAGCGCGGACGCGGGCGGGAAAGGAGGCTGTTGGACAAACCGCGGCCCGTGCACTGGCACGGACGTGGCTATGGGATTTCGAACGTCCGTGCGGGGCGGCTCCGCGTCCGGCGCGGGCGGACGGCCGGCGATCGGCGCGGAGGTTCGGCCGTCGCAGCATGGCAGGGCCATCGGGGTGGAGGCGCCCAAGGTGCCGGCGACGTTACTCCAAATGCGCTCCGGGTACACTTCGACCGTGGCGGTCTGCCCGCATGGGAGGAGAGGGGCTTCGGAGTCCTGCCTTGAGCGCTCATGACGTGTCGCTCCGCGGGACGACGCGGCTGTGGTCTGGCCGCGGTGGCTCGCGGGCCAGCTCGCCGCACCACCGCATCGCGCCCTTGCCGCACTGCGCGCACGGGTGCCTCGGGCCAGGTCGATCCCGACCAGGCCGCGCGTCGATCGATCCAGGCGATTCGAGGCTCCCGCCTCGGCGCCATGTCGATCGATCGAGCGGCTGGGCCCGGGGCGACCTGGCGGGGGCTCGATCGATCCACCGGCGGGCTGGTCGCGACCGGCGGGAGTCTCGATCGATCCACCCTCCGCCTGGTCCCGACCAGGCGTCGCCTCGATTGATCCACTGCCGGCCTGGTGGCGACCGCCCGCGGCCTCGATCAATCGACCGACCGCGAGGTCGGGACCTCGCCCGCCGGACCGGGTCCGGGCGGATGACGAGCCGTCGGCAGGAAGACGATTGATAGCCGACCTATCGGGGAGCGAAATGCGCCCCATTGGAGTTCCCTCCGGGGCTCGCCCGGTGAGGTTGGAGGGAGTGAGCACGTCGTCCATACAACCCGCCTCCCATGGGTAGCTCGCGGCGTGTCAGGAGGCGATCGGGTCCAGGTCGAACGGACTAATTGATTGCCTGGGCTTCGTCGAGTCGCGAGCGGTGCGCGCGGGCGCGCCAGACGAGCCAGGTTGCGAGGGCCGGCGCCAGGACCGCGAGGAGCAGCAGCACCCACTCGACGGCGCTCCGCGAGTGCTGCGCGTTCCACGCCAGCGCCTCGGTGACGGTGACGGCGACGTCCGCCAGCAGGGCGCCAAGGACGATCGTCGCCAGCGGCCGCCGCCAGCGCCGCGTCAGGGCGAACAGCGCCGCGACCAGGGCCACGTCGAAGGCGACCCACGCCCAGCGCACGCACGGCGACGGGAACTCGCGCGCCGGCACGAGCGCGAGCGCCACCGTCCATGGCACCAGCAGCGCCGCCAGCAGGCGCATGACGATCGCGGGCCCGCGCGACAGCGACTCGAGGCCGAAGGCGAGCAGGCCGCCACGCGCGAAGGCGGCGAGGGCGTCCCACGTCGCGATCGCCGCGTTCCCGTCGACGGGGAAGGTCAGGTAGACCGGCTCCCAATCGCGGGGGCGCAGCTTCTCCTTGAAGGCGCGCACGCCGGCGAAGTCGTACAGCCCCGCGCCGGCGCGACGGGCGAAGCGCAGCCAGCGGTTGACGGCGCCCGACAGGGGCGCGAGGCCCAGCGTGACGTGCGCGCGGCCCTCGGCGGCGGCGGCGCGCATCGCCGCGTCGACGAGCAGCTCGGGCGTCCCGTTGGGCGCCGTCGGGTCGCGCACGAGGTCTTCGAGGAACCAGCCCTCGCGCGCGTAGATGGGCACGACGGCCAGGAAGGCGACCATCTCGCCCGCGCGCTCGGCGACGAAGAAGCGGCGCTCTTCGAGGAACGTCGAGAGGTGCAGCTGCACGAGGAAGCCCATCGGCGCCATCGCGCGCGAGCCGAGCCAGCGGCGGGCGAGGCGCTCGATGGCCCGGCGAACCGTCGATTCCGGGTCGACGATCTCGTCGGGGCCGACGGCGCGCACGGCGACGCCCTTGGCGCGCGCCCGACGGAGCTGCTCGCGCAGGCTGCGCGAGGTGGCGAGCGTGGCGTCCCACTCGCGCGGGGCCCACACCGGCTGCTCGCCGATGCGCAGCGAGGGGAGGCCGGTCGCGTCGACGAAGCGCTGCTCGCTGGCGAAGAAGGAGGCGCGCCGGCCGGCCGCCCGCGCGGCGGCGACGAAGCGCCGGGCCACCTCGTCGAGGCGCTCCCGCGCGGCGATGGGGGCGCCGGCGGCCACCCACGCGGCGCCGGTGTCGACGTAGGCGACGCACGCGTCGTCGTCGAACCAGTACCGGAACCCCGGCTCGAACACCTGGAACGACGTCGCGTTCCACCCGTGACGCGCGAGCAGCGCCCGCACGCCGGGGCGGGGGTCGTCGACGGGGGTCATGCTCGAAACGCGCGGCTGCAGGCTTCGTGCTCGCGCGAACGCCGAAGCCCGGCCACCCCGGGGAGGTCGATTCGACGCGATCCACTCGGGGTCAATTCGACCGTTGCGGTCGAATCGACACCGACCGTGTGCTCACCGTCGCCGGGCTCGATGGATCGCGAGCCGGTCGAGCCGTCCGCCCGCCTCGTCGAGCCGCGCGCGCGCTTCGGCGATCGGGGCGCCGAGGAGCGCGGCGGCCAGCGCCAGCTTCACGCTGCCCTCGGCGGCGGCGAGCAGCGCGGCGGCGCGGCGCGGCGACACCCCGCCCAGCTCCTCGACGGTGCGGCGCGCGCGGGCGCGCAGCTTGGCGTTCGAGGCGACGAGGTCGACCATCCGGCCGCGCCACACCTTGCCGAGCCGCACCATCGCCGCCGTCGAGAGCGCGTTGAGGACGAGCTTGGTGGCGGTGCCCGCCTTGAGGCGCGTCGAGCCGGCCACCACCTCGGGTCCGACGGAGGCGTGGATGGTGACGTCGGCGGATCCTCCGGCCTCCCCGCAGGTGACGAACGCCGTGCGCGCCCCGCGGCGGCGCGCCTCTTCGAGCGCGGCGCAGGTGAAG
>JAJXSP010000241.1 GCA_021784515.1 Myxococcales bacterium
CGCCGGCGAGCGCCCACAGCGGCGCGGCCCCGAGCGCCAGCGGCGCGGCGATCAGCGCGACCACCAGCAGCGCCTCCGAGACACGCAGCGCCTGCGCCGAGATCCAGCTCGAATCTCGCCCCCACTCGTGCGCGGCCCTCCCGTCGCTGCTGCTTCGCTGTTCGTCGGTCAATCGCGGCGTCCTCGAAAAGTGCTGGAGTATAGTTCCACCTCGCGGGCCGGGGGTTCACGAAGCGCCCGCGCGACTTGACGGGCCGGCGGTCGGGATGAACACTGCCCACCCCGACGGCCACCAAGCCGTGCGAAGGTCCCCGATGCGCTTCGACGTCGTCATCCCCGTCCTCTACTCCCCGCCGGAGTTCGCCTTCTACGACGCGCTCGCGTCCTGGCTCGAGGAGCATGGCCACTCGGTGGCGCTCCTGCCGCTGACTCGCGACGGCGAGCGCTTCCTCTCCGCGCGACACCGGCACGTCTTCTACCTCTACCGCGACATCGATCGCCGCCGTCCCGCCTCGCTCGACGAGATCAAGCAGGTGGTGGCGCGCTACCGCCTCGGCTCGATGGACGACCACGTCTTCCCGGAGCGGATCTACTGGGGCCGTCCTGTCGCCGAGCTCGCGACGCGCGCGGTGCGCATCTTCGGTTTCCTCGAGGAGTTCTGCGCGCAGCACTCGGTGGGGATGTTCCTCAACAACGTCGGCGGGGAGATCGTCCGTCGCTGCATGACCCGCCTCGCCGAGGCGGGCGGCCCGCCCAACGCGATCCTCGACTTCGCGCCGCTCCACGGGCGGCTCGCCCTCACCACGCGTGAGGCCGGCTGGGACGAGCTGCCGGCGGTGCTGCCGCACCTCGACGCGCCCAAGCGCGCGGCCGTCGAGGAGCTGGTCACCCGGGCCACGCGCGAGCGCAAGATGTTCTGCGCGCCCTCCCCGCTCGGCATCAAGCCGCGCAACCTGTGGCGCGGCCTCCGGATGGCGAAGGCCCTGTTGTCCGACGAGCCGCGCGACTACTCGCTCGCCGCGATCTACGCCGAGCGGCTTCGCTGGGTGGCGCGGCGGCCGATCACGCGCGCGTTCTACGAGCAGCCGGTCGCGGGCGAGCCCTACCTCTTCTTCCCGCTGCACCTCGGCGTCGACTCGGCGCTGACCATCCGCGCGCCGCAGTACGTGCGCCAGGAGGTGGTGGTCGATCACCTGGTCAACCACGCGCTTCCGCCGGGGGTGAAGCTGTACGTCAAGCCGCACGTCGGCGCGCGCGACGCCTACCCGATCGGGATGCTGGCCGAGCTGCGCCGGATGCCCAACGTGCGCCTCATCGATCCCACGGCCAACTCCCACGCGATGATCCAGGGTGCGCTGGGCACCATCGTGATCAACTCCACCGTCGGCTTCGAGTCGCTCCTGTACGGCAAGCCGGTCGTGACGCTCGGGCGCTCCTTCTACCGCGGCTACGGAATCACCACGGACGTGGAGAGCCTCTACGACGCCCGCGAGGCGGTGCGCACCGCGCTCGAGGGCCGGCCCGACCGCGAGCTGACCCTGCGCTTTCTCGGGGCGTGTCTGGACGCCACCTTCGAGGGGAGCTGGTTCGACGTCGCGCCGGAGAACATCGCGCGCCTCGGGGCGGCGATCGTGCGCAAGGCGGAGCGCCTGCGGCAGCCCGCGACGGCGTCGCCTGCCGCACGTGCGCGTTGAGCGCCACCAGCGCCGGATCGACCCGGCCATCGGGCATCGCTCACGCGACCTGAGGTCCCTCGCTGCGGAGAAGCCCCTTTTCGACGGCGAGTTCAGCGGCCTCGTGGAGCGCGGCGGGCGAATAGCCGCTGCGCTCGGCGATCGCGAGCAGGTCATTCGTCCCGTCGGCCAGGTTGAGGAGCCACCGCAGCGCGCCGACGTCGATCGGGACGGGCTCGCTGCCGTGCGCGCCCAGCCGGGAATACAGGCCGCGCCTTCCCAGCTGCGGTTCGCCGAACGGGAAGAGATTGCGATAGACGACGTTCGTGTCGAGCGCTCGGCAGACCTCGAAATAGGCGTCGATCGACTCGACGAGCGCGTCGAACGAGACGAAGTCGCGGTTGTCGAGGGAGGTGTGGTACTCGGCGTAATCGCCGTACGCCGAACGCATGATCGATCCCACCGGCAAATTGAATCCCGGCGAGCAGTATTGGCGCTCGTCGCTGCCGGTCGGAAAGAAATCCCGGATTCGGGGAGGTGGACCGGGACGACGCCGGAGTATCAGCTCCGCGGCGCGGTCGGCGAGGCAGTCTCCCCTGCGCGAGCGCTTGTAGGTGAATGGTCCGGGGTCGCCCGCGCACGTCACGACGTAGCCCGCGCGCAGCCGCTCGCGCAGGAGATCGCCGCGCTGGGAGAGGTAGATGATCGCGCCGATCGTCTCGGGCACGAACGCGAAGCGATAGGTGAGCCGCCGCCTCGGGAGCGCCGCCAATCGACGGTAGAGGAAAGCCGCGATCAGCGGGCCCGAGAGGTTGTCGTTGGCCATCGACGGGTGGCAGGTGTACGTGGAGAGCAGCACCTCGTCGGGCAGCTCGCCGGGGAGCACGACCTCGGAGATCGTCGTCGATCCCTCGACGAGGTCGGTGTCGATCACCACCTCGTAATCGCCGTCCGGCAGCCGCTCTCTCTCCTCGTGGGCGATCGAAAAACCCCAGTTGGGGGCGTAGTAACTGATGACGAACGGGATCGCTTTCGGGAGCGCCGGCATGCTGTGGAGATGCTTCTCGAGCTCGGCGAGAGAGATCCGCCCGCAAAAGGGCATCGATCGCCCCATGAGGTGCACGTTGTTCTCGCGCACGTCGAGCATGCGGCGCCCGTCGGGCGCGACGACGTAGGCCTCGCGCACCACCCACTCGGGCGGAACGGTCCAATCGAGCACCGGTGTCCCCGACGGGATTTCGCGCGTCTCGAGCGGCAGGAGCTCGCGCAGGATTTCGTGGGTCCGGCGCACCCCCTCGCCATTGAGGCTGCGCAGGAGGGGCCACAATCGGTCGAAGTACTCTTCTATCGCGGCGCGCTCCTCCACCGCTATTCTCCGGCTTTTTCGACTTCGACCAGCCCCGCCGAGCAGAGGAACAGCCCCCGCCAGCCGGTCGCGTCGTGCTCGAGCTTCATCGCCTCCTCGCGGAAGCGCGCGCCGAGCGTCCGCTCGAGCATCGGCTGCGCCGGGTGGAAGTGGTACCAGTGGATCCGGAACCCGGTGAATCCGGCGTTCGCGAACTCGTCCTGCAGCGTGAGCGGGTTGTGGAACTTGGCCAGGATGGCGTCGGCGCCCGGCGTGCCATTGGGCAGCACCATCCGCGGCGGCGGCTGGTCGACTGCCAGTCGACGGTCGAGCTCCGCCGCCACCGACGCCTTCACGTCGTCGGCGACGCCGGCGAGGAGGTCGTCGAGGATGAATTCCTTGGTGTAGCGATTGAGGGTGAACATCGAGAAAAGCTTGTTTCGGAACTCGATGAACGCCTTTCCACCCTTGCGCAGGAGCATCCGCACGTTGTCGAGGAACAGCTTGTCGTTGGCCACGTGCGGCATCACCCCGAGGGCGATCACCGCGTCGAACGGCCCCGAGCGGAGTTGGTTCGCGAACGTGAGGCTGTCCTGGACGTCCGCCCATTGCACGGCGTCGGGCGACAGGCCTGCCTCGCCCATGCGCTCCTTGGCCCGCGCCACCATCGCATCCGAGACATCGCACCCCGCGACCTCGTAGCCCATCCGGCCGAGGGTGGCGAGCGGCGTCCCCTCGCCGACGCCGATCTCGTAGATCCGGCGCACGTTCGATTGCGCCATCCGGTTGGCGATGATCTGGAGCCGGAAGTAGTTCGCCGGATAGGTGGCGTGCGACTCCAGGTTCCCGCGCTGATATTGCCGGTGGTAATCCGGCGCGTGAAAATCGAAGTAGGTCGAGATCTCTTTGTCGTTTGGCTGGCTCATGTGCCCCTCCTGTGCGGGTTGGAGACCCTCGCCTCAGCGGCCGAAAAAACCACGGTGGCGAAAAAGGATCGTCAGGCTCCTGCGGCAGCGGGCTAGAGCGTCGCCTGCCGTACGTGCGCGTTGAGCGCCACCAGCACCGGATCCCGCCGCACCATCGCCACCAGCTCCGGGTAATCGACCCAGCGCTCGGGCATGCCGCCCAGCTCGTAGATCTTTCGCATTAGCGCGAGGTCGTCGGCGGTGTCCACCGTCCAACGCAGATCCGAGGCGTCCTGCGCGTCCACCACCTCGCGCAGCAGGAAGAGGTCGGGCCGCTCGCGGTGGAGAAACCACGTGACGTGCTCACGCGCCATCGGCGAGCTGCCGAGGCGCGCCATCCGCTCGAGCACGTCCATGTGGAACGCCTCGGCGTCGAGGCCGCGCGGGTAGCTGCGCTTGAGCGTGTTCGAGGCGTAGTCGCACCCACCCTCGAGCAGCGCGCCCACCACGCGGTCGAGCACCGCGGGATCGATCAGCGGGCAGTCGGCGGTCACGCGCACCACCACGTCGGCGCGCGCGGCACGGGCCGCTCCGAGGTAGCGCCCGAGCACGTCCTTCTCGTCGCCGCGGAACACCTCGATCCCCTCGGCGGCGGCGAGCGCGGCGACCGGGTCGTCGGTGGCGTTGACGGTGGTCGCCACCACGATCGCGTCGATCGCGGCGCACCGCCGCAGCCGCGCGATCTGCTGCGCCAGCATCGGCCGCCCCGCGAGATCGACCAGCACCTTTCCCGGCAGGCGCGTGGAGGTCATCCGCGCCTGCATGATCACCACGCGCTTCATCGCCGCCTCCTCGGCTCAGTCCTCGACGCTGCCGGCTTTCCGCCGCGCGACGATCCACATGTGCGACGAGAGCCCGTTCTCGACGAGGAAATCCTGGAACGGATTGCCCCACCGCTCCCACTCGTCCATCAGCAGGTGCTGCAGGAGCGGCCTTCCCTCGAGGCTGAAGCGTCCCGCCACCACCTCCTTGCGCACCAGCTCGGCGTCGAGCTTGCCGGGCGTCGAGACCTCCAGCACCTCGAACCCGTTGCGGTCGAGCAGCTGGCCGAGCGAGCGCGGGTGGAACAGGTTCAGGTGCTCGGTGTCGACGGTGCTCGACAGCTCGCGCAGCAGCGCCACGTCGAAGCCCTTCACGTTGGGGCAGGAGAGCACCAGCAGCCCCCCGGGGACCAGCACGCGGTGGCAGCTCCGGATGAAGTCGCGCGGCGAGAAGAGGTGCTCGATCACCTCGAAGCTCGCCACCACGTTGGCCGTCAGCGACGCGGGATCGATCTGCTCGACCGGCTTCTCGATCACGTCGAGGCCGCGCTGGCGGCACTTCGCCGCGCAATCGGGGGTCGGCTCGACGGCGATCACCCGCTCGAAGCGCCCCAGCCGGCGCGCCTCCTCGCAGAAGGTGCCGAAGCCCGAGCCCACCTCGAGCAGCGTCCCGCCCCGGACCCCCTGGGAGTCGCAGATCGCCGCCACCCGGGCGGCGCGCGGCTTGAAGATCTCGTTGCGCCGCACCTCCTCCGAAGCGGGGAAGATGTGGTTCGCCCAGTAGGCGTAGTTCTCCGACTCGGCGTACAGCTTCGCGAGGACGGATGGCGTGGGGCGCGGCGATTCGTAGATCGTTTCGCAGTCCTTGCAGGCCTGGAAGCGAAGGTCGTGCTTGACGAAGGCGAGCTCGCGGCGGCCGCCGCCGCACGCGGGGCAGTCGACCTCGACGAACTCCGCCCGACGAGCGAGCATCCGGCGGATGTCGGCGGCGTGACGCTCGGCCTGGCCGGCCATCAATTCAGCCGGTCGGATGTCGTTTTCTTTCATCGTGAGTCGCTCCTCAGTCCCACAAGTTGTCTTTGACCCACTGCTCCCGTTCGTCGCGTCGCCAGACACGCGGATCGCGGAAGCTGTCGGCGATCCGATCGAACTCCTCTTCGGTCATCCCGACGTACTTCAGCCAGCGGTCGAGGTCCCGCGACTTCACGTGGTCGTGCTTGCGCACCATCGCGACGCCCTGCTCGCGCGTCATGACGCCGGCGCGGATGTCCTTGCAGGCGTGATCGGTGGCGCGCCCGTATCCGAACTTCACGTATTTCAGATAGTCGTGCATCCCGTTCTCGTGCATGTCATCGAGGTTCGACATGCGACGGTAGGTGCGCTCGAACGGCTCGGGCGAGGGCTCCCAGTTGTACAGATCGATCATCTTCTGGGTCTGCTTGTTCGCCTCCCAATCGACGTAATTGCCGAGGTAGATCCCGCGCACTCCCACCTCGTCCAGCTCGTCGTCGCTCGGGTACTTCGCCCACAGGAGGTCCTGCTCGCGCAGCCCCTCCGTCTCCTCGATCATGTCGTCCCAGTCGAACCCGCGCTGGGCGTGCTCGAGACGGTACTTGGCGGTCATCTCGACGAAGTCGTGCATCGAGTACATGCCCGCGAGATCGGTGTAGCCGTGCTCGCCCCAGATGAGGAGCGGCACCTTGTATTTCACGGCGACCTGGACCGGATAGGTAAAGATGCCGCAGTGGGCATGCCAGTTCATGTCGCCCATCTTCTTGAAGCACAGGCGATTGAGCTTGACGAGCGTGCTCACGCTCGGCCCGAAGACGTGGTGGTCCACGTCGAACACCTCGCGCATCCGGTTCAGGTTGCGCTGTCCGACGGGGAGGTAGTTGTTGCCGTGGTAGGTGACGAGGAGCGCCTTGAGGCCGAACTCCTTCGTGATCACGTGCGTCTGGAAATAGCTGTCCTTCCCGCCCGACACCGGAATGATGCAGTCGTACCGTTCGCCCTTGCCCCGATATTGCGACAGCAGATCGCGGAGCTTGTTCCAGCGCTCCTTCCAGTCGATGTCGTGGCGCTGCGCGGCGACGCGGCAGCCGCTGCAGACGCCCTTCTCATCGAAGGTGAGCGGGGCCGCCGAGACGGCCGGATAAACGCACTTCGTGCAATACCGCATTGTCATCCCTCTCCCAAGGAGATCACAGTCTCACATCCACCCCGGCCGCCCTCATTACCTTCTTCGCTTGTCGGTCCGATAGCTCCTTGAAATGGAAGATGTTGGCGGCCGAAACGGCCGAGGCCCCGGCGCGGATCCCGGCAACGAAATCCTCGTAGCTGCCCACTCCACCACAGGCGATCACCGGCACCGAGGTGGCAGCGACGACCTTCTGGATCAGGTCGAGGTCGTAGCCGCGGGCGGTGCCGTCGCGATCGATCGAATTGAGGAAGATCTCGCCCGCGCCGAGCGACTCCGCCTCGCGCGCCCACTCGGCCGGATCGCGCCCGGTCGGGGTGCGGCCGCCGCAGAACACCTCGTGGCGCCCGCTGTCGTGGCGTTTGGCGTCGATGGAGACGACGATCGCCTGGTTGCCGAAGGCGCGCGCTCCCTCGGTGATGAGGTCGGGCGTCTCGAGCGCCGCGGTGTTCAGCGTCACCTTGTCGGCGCCGCGCGAGATGCGGTCGCGGATGTCGGAGAGCGCGCGGATGCGGCCGCCGAAGGTGAGCGGCATGAAGCAGGAGCGCGAGACGTCCTCGAGGATGTCGAGCGGGTGATTGCGGCTCTTCACCTTCATGTCATCGCGCCGGAGGTCGTAATAGTCCTCCTGGCTGATGTCGAGATAGATCAGCTCGTCGACCGACCAGGTGTTGAAGCGCTCGACCTCGTGAATGGGATTCCCCAGCACCTGATGGATCGAAAACGACTCGCTGCGCACGAGCAGGCCGTTCTTGAGCAGCAGGCAGGGGATGAGGCGCTTCTTCAGCATTTGAACTCGAGGAAGTTCCGGAGCAGCGCGAGCCCGGCCTTCTGGCTCTTCTCCGGGTGGAACTGGGTGCCAAAGACGTGGCCCTGCTCGACGGTGGCGACCACGTCGCAGCCATGATCGGTCACGCCCGAGGCGACCGCGGAATCGCTCGGCCGGAAGCTGTAGCTGTGGACGAAATAGAAGGAGGGGTCGCCCTTCATCCCTTTGAAAAGGATCGAGTCCTTGCGGGTCGGCGCCACCGAGTTCCAGCCGATGTGGGGGATTCGCAGCTTCGGATCATTCGGCTCGATGCGCCGCACCTCGCCGCCGATCCACCCGAGCCCGCGGTGCTCGCCGTGCTCGTATCCGCGCTCGGCGAGGAGCTGCATCCCGAGGCACAGACCGAGGTAGGGCTTCCCTTTTTCGAGCACCTCCTCGCGGAGCGCGTCGGGGAAGCCCACCGCCTCGAGGCGGCGCATCGCCTCGGCGAAGGCACCCACGCCGGGGAGGACGATCCGATCGGCGTCGCGGAGGTCCTCGGGGCGCTCGGAGATCTTCGTCCTGGCGCCGAGCGACTCGAGGGCATTGGCGACGGAGCGGATGTTGCCGATCCCGTAGTTGATCAGGAGGATCATGGCAGCGTGGCGAGGGCCTCGCGCACGGCGGCGATGGAGCGGTCGACGTCGGCGTCGCTCATCGCGGGATAAAGGGGCAGGCTCACCAGCGACTGCGAGGCCCCGTAGGCGATCGGGGTCGCTTCGGGCGCGTAGCCGAGGCCGCGATACAGGGGCAGATCGTTCACCGCGACGTAATGGACCTGGGGGGCGATGTGGCGCTCGCGGAGCGCCGTGAAGAAGGCCTTTCGCGCCGCCTCGCCGCCGCGCACACCGACGGGGAAGAGGTGCCACGCCGGCTCGGCGCCGGGCGCGTCGAACAGGATGCTGAGGCGCTGCTCGCCGGCGAACGCGGCGCGGTAGCGGGCCACGATCTCGGCGCGGCGGGCGGCAAACCGCGGGAGCTTCGCGAGCTGGCTGCGGCCGAGCGCGCACTGGAAGTCGGTCAGCCGGTAGTTGAGGCCGAGCGACTGCACCTCGTAGTACCAGGGTCCGTCGTGGCGGCCGAGGCGCGCCGGGTCGCGCACCAAGCCGTGGTTGCGGAAGTCGCGGGCCTTCGCCGCCAGCGCGTCGTCGTCGGTGAGCACCGCGCCGCCCTCGCCGGTGGTGATCGTCTTGACCGGGTGGAAGGAGAACGTGGTGAGGTGCGCCAGCGACCCGACGGGCCGCCCGTGCAGGCGGCCGCCGATGGAGTGCGAGGCGTCCTCGACGACGATCAGGTTGCGCCGCTTCGCCAGCGCCATGAACTCGTCGAGCGCCGCCGGGTGGCCGGCGAAGTCCACCGGCGCCAGCGCCCGCGTGCGCGGGGTGATGGCGCGCTCGGCGAGC
>JAJXSP010000002.1 GCA_021784515.1 Myxococcales bacterium
ATCTTGTCGCGCAGCTGGCCCATCAGGTCCTCCATGGGCGCCTTCAAGTGGCGCCTGGGGACTAGCGTGGCGCTACGGCGGCGGGCGCGCTCGTCGGACAGCTGCCGCGAAGCGGCTTAGTTCAACAGGACGACGGGCGCCTGGCAGGGGCCGTGACGCTGCCGACGCCGATGTCGCCCGTTCGGGGGTCGAAATGGCCTTGATGAAGCTACGCAGCTGGCGCCTGTTTCCCTATCTCATCGCCGCCGGGTCGGTGCTGATGGTGATCTTTTACGTGGCGCGTCCGGTGCTGGGGGCGCTCGGCCGCCACTTCGCCGCCCGGCAAGTGCCCGTCGCCCGGCTGGCCGAAACCCAGCGGAAGATCGGTTCGCTCGACGAGAAGATCGCGGGCATCGAGCGCGCCGCGCTCACGCACGACCCGAAGCTCCAGGCGGAGCGGGGGCAAGTGGCGGAGCTGCTCGGGCGGAGCATGGCCGAGCACGGGCACGATCCCCAGGCCATCACCGAACGCATCAAGACGATCGAGGGGCAGCTCGGCGACAAGACGCTCCCCGAGGCGAACAAGGGGAAGCTCCGCGCCGAGCTCGCGCGCGCGGCGGCGGAGGCCGACGCGGCCCAGCAGGCCGCCCTGCGCGATCCGAAGGTCCGGCCGGCGTACCAGGCCCTGCAAAAGGATCTCATGCTGGCGATGAACAAACAGGATCCGACGCTCCCACAGCTGCTCCGTGAGCGCGCGCAGGCCGAGCAGCAGCTCCGTGCCTTGTATCGCACGGCGGCCGGTTGACGGGCGAATGATTGGGGTGCGGTACGCGGTGACCACGACCAGCAGCCGGTCATCGTCGTCGGGTTGGACGACCATATGCCACGCTCGATCGCGATGGCAGCTCTCGATCACGAACCGTCCGGCGGCCCGGGATGGCCGATAACCGCCCGCTCGCTCCAGCATGGGCGGCGAGCGGCCGGGACGGCGTCGCCCGGAGCGGGATCCGATGCGCGCGAGGTAACGGCGAGGCTCGGCGGTGCGAGCGTGAGGGTGACGAACACGGCGACCGTGCGCGCTCGAGCTTCGCATCGGCGAGCGGGTCGGGGATCCGCCGTTCGTTACCGCCGAACTGCGCGATGAGCTCGTCCCCAAGGTCCCTGACGTGAACGTCCCCCGCGCCCCATCATCCACAGGGCCTCGACCACAGGCGATCGGCCAGCACTCTCGGTTCTTGGTCCTGCGGGTGGCCCACGGCCCGTTCTCATCCGAGCGCGCGTTGTCTGTCAACTTTCCCTACTTGCCGGCGGGCGAGTAGCCGGTACGGGCGCTCTCGAGCGCGACCTCCAGCTCCTCGATCACTTTCGCGTCGGTTTCTCCGGTCGCGTGACGGGCGAGGATGGCGTTGGTGCGATCGGCGGCGGCGTGACGGCGCCCGATTTCGGCGATCGCCCAGACCACGTGTTCGCGGACGAGGGGAGACGGCTCGGCGAGGGCCCGCTCGAGGGCGTCGAGGGCGTCGGGCGCGCCGACGTTGCCGAGGGCGACCGCGACGTTCCGCAGCAGCTGGGCGCGGTGGATCCGGCGCAGCGCCGAGCGCCGCACCCACTTGCGGAAGCGCGCGGCGCGAAGGCCGAGCAGCTCGACCAGCGACGGGTAGACGCGCTCGGGGGCCGGCGCGAGGAGCGGCCCTGCGTCGGGCGCGGCGGCGTTGAACGGACAGACCTCCTGGCAGCGGTCACAGCCGAAGATCCGGTCGCCGACGAGCGGGCGGAGCGCGCGTGGGATCGAGTCGCTCGACTCGATGGTGAGGTAGGAGATGCAGCGGCGCGCGTCGAGCTGGAAGGCGCCGTCGAAGGCGCCCGTCGGGCAGGCGTCGAGGCAGGCGCGGCACTGCCCGCACTTCGGCGCCGACTCCGTCCCGGGCGCGCACTCCACGTCGGTCAAGAGCTCGCCGAGCATCAGGTACGAGCCGAGCCCGGGCGCGATGATCATCGTGTTCTTGCCGACGAAGCCGACGCCGCCGGCGCAGGCGGCCTCGCGCTCGAGCAGCGGCGCCGTGTCCACGCAGGCGCGCGCCGCGACGGGACGAGCGAGGCGCGCCGCCACCGCCTCCGCCATCCGCGAAAGGCGCGGCTTCATCACCATGTGGTAGTCGGCGCCGCGCGCGTAGCGGGAGATCTCCCCGCGGGCGCCGTCGGGGCGCGGGGGATCGGGGTGCGCGTAGGAGAGCGCCACCGTCACGACGGTGCGCGCCTCGCCGAGGAGCGCGCGCGGATCGCGGCGCGCCTCGCAGTCGGTCGCGAGGTACTCCATCGCGCCGTGGCGCCCCGCCGCGAGCCACGCGCGGTACAGCTCGTGGCGCTCCCAGGGGCGCACCGCGGCGAAGCCGATGCGGTGGAACCCGGCGCGCCGAGCCTCGTCGGTGAAGAGGGCGGCGGACAGGGGCCCTACTTCTTGACGTTCGCCTGCGCCGCCACCGCGCCGATCGCCTTCGCGATCTCCGCCGCGTCGCCCAGGTACTCGTGCTTCACCGGCGTGAGGTCGTCGCGCAGCTCGTACACCAGCGGGATCCCCGTCGGGATGTTCAGGCCGACGATCTCCTCGTCGGAGATGCCGTCGAGGTGCTTGACGAGCGCGCGCAGGCTGTTGCCGTGGGCGGCCACGATCACGCGCTCGCCGCCGCGGATCGCGGGCACGATCGCGCTCTGCCAGTAGGGCAGCACGCGCGCGATGGTGTCCTTCAGGCTCTCGGCGAGCGGCAGCTCCGACGGCGCGAGGCCGCGGTAGCGCGGGTCGCGGCCGGGGAAGCGCGGGTCGCCCGCCTCGAGCGCCGGCGGCGGCGTGTCGAAGCTGCGACGCCACAGCTTGACCTGCGCCTCACCGAACTTCGCCGCCGTCTCCGCCTTGTCGAGCCCCTGCAGCGTGCCGTAGTGGCGCTCGTTCAGCCGCCACGACTTCTCCTCGGGGATCCAGGCGAGGTCCATCGCGTCGAGCGTGATGTGCAGCGTGTGGATCGCGCGCTTGAGCACCGAGGTGAAGGCGCGGTCGAACACCCAGCCCCCGCGCGCCAGAGTCTCGCCGGCGCGGCGCGCCTCGTCGCGGCCACGCTCCGAGAGGTCGACGTCGGTCCAGCCGGTGAAGCGGTTCTCGCGGTTCCAGTCGCTCTCGCCGTGGCGGAGCAGGACGACCTTGTACACGGGGGCACCTCCAGAGGGCCCGAAATCTAGCACCGGACGGCTTGGGGGCGGAGGTCGCTTCCCGTCTCCGTTCCGCGTCCCGCTCGCGCGGCCGTGCTAGCCTGTCGCCGGAGGAAACCGTGAACTACCAGGATCGAATCGTCCGCGACCGGGCCATCTGCGGCGGCGAAACCGTCCTTCGCGGGACGCGGGTCACGCTGCGGACCGTGCTCGCCAGCCTCGCCGAGGGCGCCACCGTTGACCAGATCCTGGCTGACTTCCCGACGCTGACGACGGATGACGTGCGCGCGGCAATCGCCTTCGCCGCCGCCTCGGCCGCCGAGGATCTGCCCACGCCCGAGGTCCCGCGCTTGCCATGAAGGTGAAGCTGGACGAGAACCTGCCGGCCTCCCTGATCGAGGAGCTGGCAGCGCTGGGGCATGACGTCGACTCGGTGGTCGCAACGGACCGCAAGCTTCGCATCCGCCGGCCGAAGACCTGACACGCAGCGAAAAGGGGGAGCGCGCCGCTCCGGGCGGGCGTCTTGGCGGGCTTCGCCCGCGATGGGACCGATTGGAATCCGGGGTTGGCGGGCGCGCGTTGACATCGCCCCTCCCGTCGGTAACCTCACCGCGACGATGTCCTCGCCCCTGCCGATCGCCCGCTCCCCGGTCGAGCCGCTCCTTCGCGGGGAGGTCCCCGACGCGCACTGGAACGATTGGCGCTGGCAGCTCCGCCGCCGCCTCACCTCGCTCGCCGACCTCGAGCGCCTCGTGCGCCTCACCGACGACGAGCGCGCCGGCATCGCCGCCGCGCCGGGCCTCTTCCGCATCGGCATCACGCCCTACTACGCCTCGCTGATGGATCGCGATCACGCGTCCTGCCCGGTGCGGATGCAGGTGATCCCCGTCGCCGCCGAGGCGCGCGTCTCCGACGGCGAGCGCGTCGATCCGCTCGGCGAGGACGCGCTCTCTCCCGCGCCGGCGATCGTCCACCGCTACCCCGATCGCGTGCTGCTGCTCGCGCTCGATCGCTGCGCGGTCTACTGCCGGCACTGCAACCGCCGCCGCCTCGTCGGGCAGGACGACGGCGTGATCCCGAAGCAAGACCTCGAGCGCGCGATCGAGTACCTCCACCGCACGCCCGCGGTGAAGGACGTGCTCATCTCGGGCGGCGACCCGCTGACGCTCTCGACGGAGAAGCTCGAGTGGCTCGTCTCGTCGGTGCGGGCGGTGCCGCACGTGGAGATCATCCGCCTCGGCACCCGCGTGCCGGTGGCGCTGCCGATGCGCATCGACGACCAGCTCTGCGCGATGCTCCGCCGCTACCACCCGCTCTACGTCAACACGCACTTCAACCACCCGAAGGAGGTCACGCCCGAGGCGCGCGCTGCCTGCGAGCGGCTGGTCGACGCCGGCATCCCGATGGGCAACCAGTCGGTGCTCCTGCGCGGCGTGAACTCGAGCGCGCGGATCCTCGAGGAGCTGTTCCGCGCGCTCCTCCGCGTGCGCGTGCGGCCCTACTACCTGTTCCAGGGCGACCCGGCGCAAGGCACCGATCACCTGCGCACGCCCGTCGGTGCGGGCGTCGAGATCATGGAGCAGCTGCAGGGGCGCGTGACGGGAATGGCGCTGCCGCGGCTGGTGATCGACGCGCCGGGCGGCGGCGGCAAGCTCCCGATCGGTCCCAACTACGTGCTCGCGTGGGGCGTCGACCGGCTCAAGCTGCGCAACTACGAGGGGCGCGTGGTCGAGTACCCCGAGCCGGCGGAGCGCGACTGCGCCTGCCCGTACGACGCCGTCTGGCTCGGCGATGACCGACGATAGCGCCCGCCTCGCGCTGCGCGAGCGGCTGGCCGCGGCGGGGATCGCGGCGCCGTCGAGGGCCGAGGCGGTGGTGATCGACCTCGCCGGCGACCCTCCGCTGGGCGCGAGCGAACGAACGATCGCCGAAGAGGAGGCCGATCGGATCGTCGCCGCCCTCGGCGCCGCGATGGTGGCGGCGCGAGCGAAGCAGGGAGTGATCGCGGTGCGCGATCGCGAAGCCGAAACGGCGCTATCGCGTTCCCTCGCGCTTCGAAAAGACGAGGGACATTCCTTCGTCTCTTCGCCCCGCCCATCCCACGCGCGCTCGACAACCCCGCAGCGAAGAAACGAAGGTGTGTCCCCCCAGACGGTCGAGATGGTCGCAACACCCGAGCCGCCCGAAGCGTCGCGCGTCGTGCGTGTCCCCGCCGTGTGGCCCTCCGTCGGCATCGATCGCGACCTCGGCATCGACGGCGCATGGGTCCTCGACGGCGAGCGCGCGCTCGACCTCGACGCCGCCGCGTTCCATCGCGAGCGCGCCCCGCGGCGCCTCACCGTCACCGGCGCGGTCCGTCGACCCGGCGTCCTGCGCGGCCGCTTCACCGTCGAGGAAGCGCTCGCCGCGGCGGGAGGCACCGACGAACTCGCCTGGGCGGCGCTCGACGGCGGGCTCCTCGGTGGCCGCCTCGCCGATCCCGAGGCGCCGGTGCGCTCGTCGCTGCTGGTGGTGCTGCCGGCGGCGCACCCGCACGTCGCGCGCGCCCGCGTGTCGCTCACGGACTGGCTGCGCCGCGCCTCCTCGGCCTGCGAGGGGTGCCGCCTGTGCAGCGACGCCTGCCCCGTCGCCCTCGACGGCGTCGGCCTCCTGCCGCACGAGGTGATCTGGACGCTGGTTTCGCGGAGGGACGACGCCACGCGCCTCGCCGCGGCCGCGGCGTGCGCGGGCTGCGGCGTGTGCGACAGCGCCTGCCCGTCGTCACTGTCGCCGTGGGCGCTCGTCGACGCGGTGAAGGCGCGGCTGCCCACCGACGTGACGCGCCCGGCGCGCGGCGACGTCCACCCCGAGCGCGAAGGGCGTCGCATGGGCGTCGATCTGCTGCTGCTCAGGCTGGGCGGCGAGCAGGCCTGGCGAATCCCCTTCCGCTCGTAGGCGCACCGAGGAGACCGTGATGTCGATCGCCGCCCTGCCCCGCCTCGCCAACGCCGCGCCCCGCTGGCCGCGCGCCGCGATGATCGCCGCCGTCGACCAATCGCCCGCCTGCGTCCTGGCGCAGGACAAGGCGGGCTGGCTGGCCCTCTTCGCCGACGGCGGCGTCACCGAGGATCCCGTCGGCACCGCGCCCAATCGAAAGGGCGCCCATCTTGCCCGCGGCGGCGAGGACGACCTCGGCCGCTTCTACGACACCTTCATTGCCGGCAACGAGATCCGATTTTCGGTGCTCGAGGACCTCGTCGCCGGCGACGAGGTGGTGCGCGACGTGGTGATCCACACCCGCCTCTCAACCGGACTGTCGGTCGACGTTCCGGCCCATTTGATTTACCGGTTGGTCGAGGAGCGGGGCGCGCTCAAGCTCCTTCTCCTGCGCGCCATCTGGGATCTGCGGCAGCGCTCGGCGAGTGCAATCGGCGCGGGCTGGAAAGGGCTGGTCTCCCTCACCGCGGTGAGTGGACGAATGTTCGCGGTGCAGGGCATTCGTGGCCTTGTCGGCTATTCGCGCGGGCTGGTGAGCGGCATCTTCGGCCGCGGGCCTGCGGCGGTGTCGCGGTTCGCCGAGGCATTGAATCGCCGCGACGCGGCGGACCTCGAGGCGCTCTGCGCCGACGGTGCCGCGATCGAGCTTCCCGCCGGCCGCCCGGTCACTCCGCGCGCGCTCTGCGAGGAGCTGGGCCTCGGCGTCCGATTGACCACCAGCGCCGCGACGCCGGCGGGCTTCCTCACCAGCGTCCGCTTCGCGCTGACCGACGGGGGCGCGAATCCCGTCGCGGGAATCGCCCTGTTCGAATTCGACCCCGCTTCGAAGACGATCCGGTCGGCGCGCTTCTACGTCGCCGGGTGAGACGAAGCCTCAATACAGGTACGGCACCAGCGCCTTGCGCTCCCTGGGATAATCGGGGAAGCGCTCGCGATACCAGCGGTGGGTCGAGACGGCGCGCGGCAGGAGGTTGGCGGCGCTGACCGTCAAAATGAACACCCCGCCCATCGACCACGAGGCCAGGGCGAATCCGGTCCAGGCGGAAAGCTCGGTGAGGTAGGTCGGCGACGTCACCCAGCGGAACAGTCCGCCGACGGGGATTCGATAAATCCTGGTCCCCGCCGCCACCTCCTCCCGGGTGCGCAGGTTGCGGACGATCGCCTCGCAGTGGAGGTTGAGCGCATAGGAAATGGCCCACAGCGGAAAGCCGATCAGGAAGCGCGGGTCGGTGAGCCACGCCGTGGTGTACTGGCTGCCAAAATGGGAGAAATAGCTGCCATTGAGATAGCCGTGCAGCGCGGTGACGACCACGCCGATGCCCATCACCATGGCGCTGAAATTGGCCTGCGCCCCGCGCGGCGAGCGGATTGAAAGGGGGAAAAAGAATGCCCGGTTGGCGTAGTGGACGCACCAGAGTCCAAGGAAGATCAGCGGCACCGGCGAAAAGCGGTGCGGGCCCTGGAAATAGAAATAGAGGAAGGTCAAAGGAGAGCCCAGCTCCATGAGGAACCAGCCGAGGCGCGGGGCGAGGGTGAAGCCGAACCGGTTGGAGCCGAACCGGCCGTAGGGCGAGGGGACGAAGGGCGCGGTCACCGCGACGATCGCCACCAGCGCGAGCGCAATCGTGAGGACGGTGTCGTAGGTGGTGTTGCCGGTGTACCAGTGCATTCGGGCTATCCGTCCAGCGGTGTTTCGGGTTCGTACGGCGGGAGCAGCTCGCCGTCGCGGATCCGGCGGGCACGTTCGATCACCGGGACGAGGCCGTCGGTGGTCTCCATCGTGGCGAGGGCGGCGAGCTCGACGAAGCGCGCGTCGTCGGCGTCGTCGCCGGCGCCGAGCGTGCCCTCGGGCGCGGTGCCGAGGAAGTCGATGATCAGGTAGTGGAAGTGCACGCGCCCGTCGGGGGCGCGCACGATCCGCTCGAGCACCTCGACGATCGGGCCGAGCGTGGCGCAAAGGCCGGTCTCCTCGCGCAGCTCGCGCAAAGCCGCCTCGCGCATCGACTCGCCGGCGTCCACGCCGCCGCCCGGCACCGTCCACCGCCCCACGCCCGGCGGCCGCGCGCGGCGCACGAGCAGCACCCGATCGCCGTCGAGCAGCACCACGCCCACGGCGAGCACCGGGCGGTCGGGGAACTCGCGCCCCATGTCGCTACCTCGGCAGGGGCGTCTTCCGGCCGAGCGGCGTGAGCTGCCCGATGCGCGGCGACGACGGGCGGGTGCGGCGCGGCGTCTCGGCGATCTTGTAGTGGAGCGCCACGCCGTCGCGGAGCGGCAGGATGGTGGTGAGGAAGTCGGGCGCCGCGGCGGTGACGCGGTTGTAGGTGTCGATGGCGCGCGTCGCTGCGTCGAAGGTGGACGGATCCTGCGCCACCTTGCCGCTCCACAGCACGTTGTCGGTGATGATGAAGCCGCCCGGGCGCACCCGGACCCGCGCCAGGTCGAGCGCCGCCGGGTAGTCCTCCTTCTCGACGTCGATGAAGATGACGTCGAAGGGGCCCGGGTAGCGCGTGATGGTGTCGAGCGCGTTGCCGACTTCGAACGTCACCCGCGCGGCGACCCCGGCGCGCGTGAGGTGGCGGCGCGCCTCCTCGGAGAGGTCGTCGCTCATCTCGGTGTGCACCACGCGGCCGCTCTCGTCGAGCGCGCGGGCGAACCACAGCGTCGAGTAGCCGAAGCCCGAGCCCATCTCGAAGATGTCGCGGGCGCCGATCGCGCGCGCCACCTGCAGCAGCAGCCGCCCGACCAGCGGGCCCACGATCGGGAAGTGCCGCTCGGCGCCGATGCGCTCCATCTCCGCCTGCACCGCGTCGGCGGCCGGCAGGAGCGAGTGCATGTACTGCTCGACCTTCGGGTCGGTGATCATGCGATTCCCCTCGACGGGCAGAGCGGCGCGAGCGTACACGACTCGCAGGCGGGCTTTCGCGCGAAACAGACGCGGCGGCCGTGCCAGATGAGCTGGTGCCCGATCATCGTCCAGCGCTCGCGCGGAAAGAGACGCAACAGGTCCTGCTCGATCTTCGGCGGGTCGCTCTCGCTCGACAGCGCGAGCCGGCCGGCGAGCCGCATGACGTGGGTGTCGACGGCGATGCCCTCGTTCATCCCGTACGCGCTGCCGAGCACCACGTTGCCGGTCTTGCGCGCGACGCCGGGGAGTTTCACCAGCTCCTCCATCGTGCGCGGCACCACGCCGCCATGCTCGCGCGCGATGATCCGCGCCGCGCCGACGATGTTCTTCGCCTTCTGACGGAAGAAGCCGGTCTTCGCGACGAGCCGCTCGACCTCCGCCACGTCGGCGGCGGCCAGCGCGGCGGCGTCGGGGAAGCGCGCGAACAGCGCCGGCGTGATGGCGTTCACCATCTTGTCGGTCGATTGCGCCGAGAGGATCGTCGCGACGAGGAGCTGGAAGGGGTCCTGGAAGTCCAGCTCGCAGTGCGCCTCGGGGTAGAGCGCCTGCAGGGCGTCGGCGATCGCGGCCACGCGCTCCGCCTCGTGGGCGGAGTCGGGATTGCGCGCGGGAGCGGAGCGCTGCGAGGGCGCCGCGTCCTTCGCGGATTTGCGGGTGGTGGCCACGGGGCTGCGATTACTCTTGCGCGCGCCGCAAGTCAAGCACGCCGCGCGCCGTGGAGGCGCGTGCGGGGGCGGCGTGGAATCCGTCCGTTTGGATCTGCAATAATCCAGCGACGGCGGCCTCTGGCCGAGCGGGCCGAGCGTGAACCCGGTCGCGCCGTAGCGAAGCAAAACCATCCCCGCGTTCCGCTGGCCCTCGTTCGGCCCAATCGGGCCCCACAACCGAGCAGCCCGAGAATGAGAAGGAGAGTCACCGCGGCGAGAGCAGATTGAGGCTCAGGCGCCGCTGCCCGTCGAGCCAGCGCGCTTCGACGGCGAAGGCGCCCTCGGCCACGAGGCGGTCGATCTCCTCGTACGAATACTTCCACGAGTCCTCGGTGTGGATCGGCTCGCCCGCCGCGAGATCGATTCGCATCCCGAGACGATCGATCGCGACGCTCTGCGGGGCCTCGCTCACCAGCTCCATCGAGACGCGGCCCTCGTCCTCGTGCCAGCGCGCGCGGTGACGGAAGCGCTCGACGGCGAAGTGGCCGCCCAGCTCGCGATCGATGCGCAAGAGGAGGTTGCGATCGAAGCGCGCGGTGGCGCCCGCGGCGTCGTCGTAGGCCGCCTCGAGCGGCTCGCGCGCCTTGCGCAGGTCGACGCCGACGAGGAGCCGGTCGTCGGGGGAGAGCGCGCGGCCCACCTGGCGCAGGAACGTCGCCGCCTCCGACGGCGCGAAGTTGCCGACGTTCGAGCCGAGCCACAGCACGAGCCGGCGACCGTGCGCGCCGCCGGCGAGGTAGCCGAGCCCCACCTCGTACTCGGCGGCGAGCGCCATGATGCGGAGGCCCGGGTAGTCGTGGAGCAGCCCGCGCGCGCTCTCGGCGAGGATCGACGTCGAGATGTCGATCGGCAGGTAGCGCAGCGATCGCTGTCGCGCGAGCAGCGCCTCGATCACCAGGCGCGTCTTTCGCGCGTTGCCGCTGCCCAGCTCGACCAGCTCCACGTCGCCGCCCATGCGCGCGGCGATCTCGCCGGCGCGCGCGCGCAGGATCTCCGTCTCGGCGCGCGTGAGGTAGTACTCCGGCTGCTCGCAGATCGCCTCGAAGAGGCGCGAGCCTTCGTCGTCGTAGAGGTAGGCGCACGGCACGTGGCGCGGGCGCGCGGCGAGGCCCTCGCGCACGTCGCGCGCGAAGTCGAGGGCGCCGCCCGCCGACGGGGTTTCGACCAGCTCGAGTCGCGGTTCGCTCATTCGTCCCTCGCGAGGCGCACGCCGGTGAACTGCCAACGCGCCGACGGCGGGAAGTAGTTGCGGTAGGTCGCGCGGAGGTGGTCGCGCGGCGAGGCGCAGGAGCCGCCGCGGAGCACCTGCTGGTTGCACATGAACTTGCCGTTGTATTCGCCGAGCGGTCCGGGCAGCGGGCGGAATCCCGGGTAGGGCAGATAGGCACTCCGCGTCCACTGCCAGACGTCGCCGAACGGGCTCGCCCCGCCGGCGAGCGGGTGCAGCGCGCCGCGCTCGACGAAGTTGCCCGCGACGGGGAGGCCGGCGGCGGCGCGCTCCCACTCCTCCTCGGTGGGCAGGCGCGCGCCGGCCCAGCGCGAAAAGGCGTCGGCCTCGTAGTAGCTCACGTGGCAGACCGGCGCCGCGGGCTCGACGGGGCGCATCCCCGAGAGGGTGAACTGCCACCACCCGGACTCGCCGCGCTCCCAGTACAGCGGCGCGCGCCAGGTGCCCGCCTGCGCCGCCGCCCACCCGTCGGAGAGCCACAGTCCGACGCGCCGGTAGCCGCCGTCGTCCATGAAGGCGAGCCAGTCGCCGCAGGTGACGAGGCGGGTCGCCAGCGCGAAGGGATTCAGGAACACGCGGTGGCGCGCGAACTCGTTGTCGTAGCCGAACCCGCGGCCGTCGTGGCCGACGGCGAACAGGCCCTCGGGGAAGGTGCGCCAGGCGGGTTCGGGCGTCTTCGAACGTCTGGGGGGACGGTCCTTCGTTTCTTCGCTGGCGATGGAGGCGGCCGGTTGGTGATTTGCGAGGAGCGAGGAAACACAGGACGCGTCCCTCGTCTTTCGATCGTCTCGATAGGCAGGGCGGAGGGGGTTGAGCCAGAACGCGTGCTGGAGGTCGGTGAGGAGCAGCTCCTGGTGCTGCTGCTCGTGGTGCATCCCGAGCACGAGCACCGCGCGCTCGTCGTCGCCGAGCCGCGGCAGGCCATCGAGCACCGCCTCGTCGACGGCGCGGCGGTATTGCATCGTCTCGGCGACCGTCGGGCGCGACAGGAGGCCGCGCGCCGGCCGCTCGTGGTGCGGACCGACGGACTCGTAGTAGGAGTTGAATAGATAGCGGTACGTCGGATCGAACGGCCGGTAGCCGGGGCGGCGGACGAGCAGCAGCTCCTCGAAGAACCAGCTCGTGTGCGCGAGGTGCCACTTCGCCGGGCTGGCGTCGGGCATCGACTGGACGACGTAGTCCTCGACCGCCAGCGGCGCGCACAGCGCCTCGGTGGCGGCGCGCACCCGCACGAACGCGGCGGCGAGGTCGTGTTCGTCCATCCCCAAAGGGGCGATGCACGAACGGGGCGCGAAGGATCAGACGCCGAGGGCGGCGCGCAAAGCAGGCTCCACGGCGACGAAGAAGTCGTGCGCGCGCTCGAGGAGCAGGCCGAAGGAAAACCACACCGGCGCGTAGTCGAGGCGGATGGTGCCGCCGAGCGCGCTCGCGCGGGAGGCCGAGTAGTCCCAAGGCACGCGGCCGGTGGCGCGCTTGAGGAGAAGGCCGGAGAGGGCCTCCACGGCGAAAATGCCGTCGCACTCGATCGCGCCGCGCGCCGGCCACGGCCAGCGACGGATGGCGTCGTGCGCGGGCTCGAACAGCAGCGCGGCCGAGCCGTAGATCGGGAACATCCAGAGGTAGGTGCGTCCGACGAGGCGAAGCCGCTCGGAGCGCGTGGTCTTCACGTGCGCCGCGACCTCACCCTCTGCGCGGCGGGTGCCGGTGACGGCGTCGTAGAGCGCCGTCCAGACGATCTCCGCGCACCAGCCGAGGAGTCCGTACAGGACGAAGCGCAACATCACGGCGCCGTCGAGACCTCGGCGAGGGACGAGCCCCGCCCTACTTGCCGAGCAGCGTCGCCTTGCTCGCCAGCTCGATCACCCAGCCCGGGGCGAGCCCGAGGGCGAGCGTGCCGACGGTGGCGATGATCAGGCCGGCGGTCATCCCCGAGGCGCGCACGGGCGCGAACGGACGGTGCGCCTCGCGGAAGTACATCGCGGTGACGACCCGCAGGTAGTAGAAGACCGAGACGAGCGAGTTGGCGATCGCGATGAGCACGAGCGAGATCAGGCCGGGCTGCGAGAGCGCGACGCGGAAGATGTAGAACTTGGCGAAGAAGCCCGCGGTCGGCGGGAAGCCGCCCAGCGAGAGGAGGAGCACGGTCATCGCGAGCGCGGCCGCCGGGTGGCGCGCGGCGAGGCCGGCCCAGTCGTCGACGTTCTGGCGCTCGTCGCCGCGCGAGCCGATCCAGGCGACCACGCCGAACGAGCCCGCGGTGGTGAGGGTGTAGGCGAGCAGGTAGTAGAGGATCGGGCCGCGCGCGTCGTCGCCGGCGCGCGCCATCGCCACCACGCCAACGAGGATGTACCCGGCGTGCGCGATCGAGGACCACGCGAGCATGCGCTTCACGTTGTCCTGCCGCAGCGCCGCGAGGTTGCCGAGCGACATGGTCAGGATGGCGAGCACCGCGCAGATCGACGCCCAGCCGCCCGCGCCGAAGGTGAGGGACGGCCGGCCGTACGCGACGGTGAACAGGCGGACGATCGTGGCGAAGCCGGCCGCCTTCACCGCCGCCGCCATGAACGCGGTGACGGGCGTGGGCGCGCCCTCGTACGCGTCGGGCGCCCACATGTGGAAGGGCACCGCGGCGATCTTGAAGGCGAGCCCCGCGATGATCAGGAACGAGCCGATCAGGAAGAGCGGCTCCTGCATCACCGCGCCGCCGGTGCCCTTGGCCAGCCCGCCGAGCGACGAGAGGTTGGTGGTGCCGGTGGTGCCGTAGACGAGCGCGATGCCGTAGACGAGGAGCGCCGAGGCGAAGGCGCCGACGAGGAAGTACTTCATCGCCGCCTCGGAGGAGCGCGCCGAGCGGCGCCACGAGCCGGTCAGCACGTACACCGCGAGCGACATCGTCTCGAGGCCGATGAAGAGCGCGACGAGGTCGTTGGCGTGGACCAGCATCACCGCCCCGGCCGTGCCGAGGAGGACGAGCGCGTAGAACTCGCCGAACTCGAAGCGGTGCGTGCGCAGGAAGCCACCCGCGAGGAGCACGGCGAGCGCGGCGCCGGCGAACAGCACCACGTCGACGAAGAGCGCGAAGCGGTCCACGGCGAACATCCCGCCGTAGATCGCCTTCGGGGTCTCGGCCTCGGCCCACTGGCCGACCGCGGCGTACGTGGCGATCGCGAGCGTGATCAGCGCGGCCACCGCGAGGTAGGAGCGGCCGCCGTGCTCGTCGCGCGCCGGCGTGCCCGAGAACGCCTCGAGGAGCAGCACGAGCAGGCCGCCGGCGGCGACCACCAGCAGCGGCAGCGAGAGCGCGAGCTGCGCGGAGTCGAAGCTCATTGCGCACCTCCCGCCATGCCCGCGGGTTGGAGGCGCGCGCCGTTGACCGCGCCCACCGTCGAGCCGGTCGCGGTCGTGCGCGCGGCGCCCATCAGGCGCGGCGTCACGCCGCTCTCGGGCGCCTCGGCGTACTTCTGGTGAAACTGCTGGATGGTGGCGGTCACGGCGGGATCGATCCGGTCGAGGAAGGTGCCCGGGAAGAGCCCGAGCCAGAAGGCGCCGACGAGGATCGGCGCGAACACCGCCCACTCGCGCACCGACAGATCGCGAAGGCCGTGGTTCTTCGGGTTGGCGTTGGGGCCGAACATCACCTTCTGGAACATCCAGAGCAGGTAGACGGCGCTGAGGATCACGCCCGTCGCGGCGAAGGCGGTGAGCAGCTTCGGGTGGCTGCCCGCACCGAACATCGCGGGGACGCCCGCCGCGCGCCACGTGCGGTAGGAGTCGAAGCTGCCCAGCAGCGTGAGGAACTCGCCGGGGAAGCCCGCCAAGCCGGGCAGCCCGACGGAGGCGAGCATGATTACGAGGAACACGCCGGCGAAGCCGGGCATCTGCGAGGCGATGCCGCCGAACTCGTCCATGCGCCGGGTGTGGCGCCGCTCGTAGAGCACGCCGATGGCGAGGAAGAGCCCGCCGGTGGAGACGCCGTGCGCGAGCATGATGAGCATCGCGCCGTCGATGCCGCGGCCGTTCCACGCCATCAGACCGAGCACCACCATGCCGAGGTGCGCCACCGACGAGTAGGCGATCAGCTTCTTCACGTCGGTCTGCACCCACGCGACGAGCGAGCCGTAGATGATGCCGATCACCGCGAGGACGGCGATCACCGGCGCGCACAGCTCCACCGCCTGCGGGAACAGCGGCATCGCGAAGCGCAGCAGGCCGTAGGTGCCGAACTTGAGGAGCACGCCGGCGAGGATCACCGAGCCCGCCGTCGGCGCCTCGACGTGCGCGTCGGGCAGCCAGGTGTGCAGCGGGAACAGCGGCACCTTGATGCAGAACGCCGCCGCGAAGGCGATGAAGCACGCGAGCTGCTCGTGCGGCGAGAGGATCAGGCGGCGCAGGTCGTCGTAGTCGAAGCTCCAGGTCTGCGCGACCTCGTGGTGCTTCACGTAGAGGTAGAGGATCGCCACGAGCATCAGCAGCGATCCGACCATCGTGTAGAGCACGAACTTGATCGACGCGTAGAGCCGCCGGTCGCCGCCCCAGATCCCGATGAGGAAATACATCGGGATCAGCATCACCTCCCAGAACACGTAGAAGACGAACAGGTCCACGGCGGCGAACGCGCCGAGCATGCCGGTCTCGAGGACGAGCATGGTGATGACGAACTCGCGGACCCGCTTGCTGACGGCGCTCCACGACGAGAGCAGCGCGATCGGCGTCAGGAAGGCGGTGAGGATCACCAGGAAGACGGAGATGCCGTCAACGGCGAGCTTGAAGTGGATGCCGAGCGACGGCACCCACGCCCAGTCCACGACCGAGTTCCACTGCGTCGGCTCGAGGCCCGGCAGCAGGAACAACGAGAGGACGAAGACCAGCAGCGTCGTGGCGAGGCCGATGCCGCGGTGCAGGCTCTCCTCCTCGCGCGGGATGGCGAGGAGGACGAGCGCCACGCCGAGCGGCAGCAGCGTGATGGCGCCGAGGAGACTCATTTTTGTTTCCTACCTTGGATAGCCGACTGCTTGAAAACCCCTGCCTTCGGCAGGCGGGGTCGGCTCATGGGATCACCACCGTGCGGCTGTCGCTCGAGCGGATGTCCCAGCGCGGGTCGAGGACGTTGACGGTCAGCCGGCGCCGGCCGTGGACATCGTAGTGGTGCCGGACCGTCGGTGTGGACTGCTTCACCGGCGGTGTGCCGTCGCCGAAGTCGAAGCTGAACTCGAGCGGGCGCGCCGCCGGTCCGCTCGGCATTCCGTGCGCGCGCACCGTGACGTCGGCGCCGTGCTGCTCGACGTCGAAGGGCGCGCCGGTGCAGGCGACCCAGTTGGCGCTGACCGCGATGATGGCGGCGGTTCCGAGGAGGACGGCGGCCATGTAGCGCTGGACGTCGCCGCTTTGCAGGTAGCGGACGCCGCGGCCGACCAGGTCGACGACGAAGGCCGAGCCCCGCACCAGGATGAGGTCGATGAAGAGCGCGTCCACGCCCTTCCACAGCACGAAGGCGAGCGAGCGCAGCGGGCGAACCACGCTGGAGTCGTAGATCTCGTCGACCCAGTACTTGTTGAAGACGACCTTGTAGAGCCGCGGCAGCGCGTCCTTGATCGCCACCGCCGTCGGCGAGATGCCGCGGTAGTAGAGGCGGTACGCGAGGAAAATGCCCGCGCCGGCGACCACCGTCGCGACGGCCATCAGCGCCCACTCGGTGCTCGCGTGCTCCTCGCCGACCATCGGCGCGAAGTTCGCGGGCACCAGCCACTGCTCGAAGAGGTTCCAGTCCTTGTGGAAGGCCTCCGGCATCCCGAGGAAGCCGAGCGCCGCCGAGCCGATCGCCAGCACCACCAGCGGCAGCGTCATCGCCGGCGGCGACTCGTGCGCGTGGTCCCAGGTGTGATGGTCGCCGCGGAACTCGCCGTGGAAGACGAGGAAGTAGGCGCGGAACATGTAGAACGCCGTCATGAAGGCGGCGCTGAGGCCGACGAAGTAGATCGCGTGGCCCAGCCAGTGCGGCCACTCGGGCATCTCGGCGACGTCGAAGCTCCACGCGCCGGCGAGGATGGCGTCCTTCGAGAAGAAGCCGGCGAAGGGGAAGATGCCGGCGATGGCGAGGCAGTAGACGAGGAAGGTCCAGCGCGTGATCGGCATCTTCGCGCGCAGGCCGCCCATCTTCGTCACGTCCTCCTCGCCGGAAAGCGCGTGCATGATCGAGCCGGCGCCGAGGAAGAGGCCCGCCTTGAAGAAGGCGTGCGTGACGAGGTGGAAGACGCCGGCGTCGTAGGCCTTCGTGCCGACGCCGATGAACATGAAGCCGAGCTGGCTGACCGTCGAGTAGGCGAGGATCTTCTTGATCGGCTTCTGCGTGATACCGATGGTCGCCGCGAAGAGCGCCGTGAGCGCGCCGACGGAGGCGATCACCGCCAGGACGAACGGATCGATCTCGAAGAGGAAGTGGAGGCGCGCAATCATGTACACGCCGGCGGTCACCATCGTCGCGGCGTGGATGAGGGCGGAGACCGGCGTGGGGCCGGCCATCGCGTCGGGGAGCCAGACGTAGAGCGGGAGCTGGGCCGACTTGCCGGTCGCGCCGACGAAAAGCAGGAGGCCGGCCACCGTCGCGATGGAGGCCTTGGCGAACCACACGTGGTGCAGCGCAACAACGGATTGCTGCGATGCGAGATCGCGGTAGCTCAGCGTCGAGGTGGCG
The DNA here is from genome assembly GCA_021784515.1 of Myxococcales bacterium. Lineage (GTDB taxonomy): Bacteria > Myxococcota_A > Polyangia > Palsa-1104 > SHYY01 > SHYY01. Next base: position 17,691 of record JAJXSP010000002.1, read on the forward strand.
CTGAAGATGAGGAACATGCCGAGCAGGAAGCCGAAGTCGCCGACGCGGTTGACGATGAACGCCTTGCGGCCCGCGTAGGCGTTCGCCTCCTTGTCGAACCAGAAGCCGATGAGGAGGTACGAGCAGAGGCCGACGCCCTCCCACCCGACGAAGGTGACCGGCAGCGAGTCGCCGAGCACCAGGATCAGCATCGCCCCGGTGAAGAGGTTGAGGTAGCCGAAGTAGCGGTTGAAGTTCTTGTCCTCCTCCATGTACGCGGTCGAGTACAGGTGGATGAGGAAGCCGACGGTGGTGATGACGAGGACCATCACCGCCGAGAGGCGATCGAGCAGCAGGCCGGCCTGGATGTGCAGGCTGCCGATGCCGTGCGACTCGGTGGCGTGGATCCAGTCGCCGTCGAAGAAGCGCGCTGTGAGGATCGCCGACGGCTCCGATTGGAAGAGCAGCCAGGCCGCCTTCCAGCCGAGCACCGCGGCCATCGCCACCGACGTGCAGGCGATCGCGGCCACGCCGCCGCGCGAGATGCGCTTGCCGACGAGCAGGTTGATGGCCGCGCCGGCGAGCGGCAGCAGCGGGATCAAATAGAGCGGAAAGTCCGTCTCCATCGGTCGCCTAGTGCTTCATGAGCGTGAGCTCGTCGAGGTTCGTAGTGTGACGGTTGCGGAAGATGCCGACGACGATCGCGAGGCCGACCGCCGCTTCCGCCGCCGCCACCGCGACCACCAGGAACGCCAGCGCCTGGAAGTTCGAGTCGCCGCGCGCCCGCCCGAAGGCGAGCAGGGTGAGGTTCGCCGCGTTCAACATCAGCTCGATCGACATGAGGACGATGAGCGCGTTGCGTCGCAGCAGGACACCCACCACGCCGATGGCGAACAGCAAGCCAGCGACGAGCAGGTAGTGATCGACCGGGATCATCAGTGCTCTCCGTGCGCCGGCGGGGTCGGCGGCTCCTGCGACGCCGGCGGCGCGTGCTTCACCGTGCGCGCGACGACCACCGCGCCGATCACCGCCACCAGGAGGAGCAGCGAGATCGCCTCGAACGGGAAGAGGTAGGTGGTGAAGAGCGCGTTGCCGACGTCGGCGACACCACCCCAGCCGGGCTTCGGGGCCTCGGTGTGGTAGGCGCCCTGCTTCGTCAGCAGCGCGCTCGCCCCGAGGAGGAACGTGCCGCCGAGCAGCGTGAGGTAGCCGAGCGCGCCGATGCCGAGCGCCTTGCCGACGATGCCGCGCAACGCCCAAGGCTCCCGCTCGTCGCGGTTCAGCACCATCACGACGAACACGAACAGCGTCATGATCGCGCCGGCGTAGACGAGCACCTGGATCGCGGCGAGGAATTGCGCCGACAGGAGCGTGAACATCGCCGCCAGCCCGAAGAAGGTGGCGACGAGCGACATCGCCGCGACGACGGTGTTGCGGCGCGTGATGGTCAGCAGCGCCCCGCCGAGGACGACGGCGGTGCAGACCCAGAAGACGATCGTCTGGCCGAGGTGGCCCTCCGCTGCGGCGGGCATCAGGCGGCTCCGTGGGCCGTCGCCGGCGCGGCCGTGATCTTCGACTGCAGCTCGGCGCGAAACTTGGTGGCGAAGGCGAGCATCGGCCAGGCGGCGGCGTCGCCGAGCGGGCAGATGGTGTTGCCGGCGATGCCCGAGGCGATCGACTCGGCGAGCTCGACGTCGCCGGGGCGGCCCTCGCCATGGGCCAGCCGGCGCGTGACGCGCTCGAGCCAGCCGGTGCCCTCGCGGCACGGCGTGCACTGGCCGCACGACTCGTGGGCGTAGAACTTCATGATGCGCCAGCAGACCATCGCCATGTCGGTGGTCTCGTCCATGACCATCACGCCGCCCGAGCCGGCCATCGTGCGCAGCTGCTTGCCGCCGCCGATGTCGAGCTTCACGCCCGGGCGGATCTCGACGGGCTTGATGCGCGCGTCGGTCATCAGCGCGTCGAACTCCATCGGCACGTCGATCTCGTCGGGGGTGAGGATCGGCATCGACGAGCCGCCGGGGATCACGCCCTTCAGCGCGCGACCGCCGCGGATGCCGCCGCACACGTCGTAGATCACCTCGCGCAGCGGGATCCCCATCGGCAGCTCGTAGACGCCGGGCTTGTTGACGTGGCCCGAGATGCCGAGGATGCGCGTGCCGCCCGACTTCGGCGTGCCGAGGCCGGCGAACCACTCGCCGCCCTTCTCGATGATCGCCGGCACGTTGGCGAGCGTCTCGACGTTGTTGACGATGGTGGGCTGTCCCCACACGCCCTTGACCGCCGGGAACGGCGGCTTGAGGCGCGGCCAGCCGCGGCGCCCCTCGAGGCTGTTGAGGAGCGCGGTCTCCTCGCCGCAGATGTAGGCGCCGGCGCCGCGGTGGACGGTGAGGTCGAGCTTGAAGCTGCCGCCGCCCGCGCACGCGTGGTCGCGCCCGAGCCAGCCGGCCTTGTAGGCCTCGGCGACGGCGCGCTGGAGCACGTGGTGCTCGCGCATCATCTCGCCGCGGATGTAGAGGTAGGCGTGGCGGCAGCCGAGCGCGTAGCTCGCGAGGAAGATCCCCTCGATGACGAGGTGGGGATCCCAGAACAGGATCTCGCGGTCCTTGCAGGTGCCCGGCTCGCTCTCGTCGGCGTTGACGACGAGGTACACCGTCTGGGCGCCCTTGGGGATGAAGGTCCACTTCAGGCCCGTCGGGAAGCCGGCGCCGCCGCGACCGCGGAGGTTCGACTTCTTCACCTCGTCGGTGACGGCCGCGGGCGCCATCGCGAGCGCCTTGGCGATCCGCGAGTAGGCGCCGCGCGCGGTGGCGCCGGCGAGGGTGTTCTGCCCCTCGACGCCCATGTTGCACAGCACCAGCTTCGGCATGTCGGCGCGGGTGACGGGCATCGCTAGGCGCCTTTCTCGACGGGGCCGGGAAGAAGTGTCCGCTCGAGCTGGGGCTGGCGGCGCAGCTCCTCGATCATCGCGTCGACCTTCTCCTTGGAATCGAGGCGCAGGAAGTAGCGCTGGCCGCACAGCGCCATCGGCGCGTCGGCGCAGGCGGCGAGGCACTCCTCCTCGACGATCGAGAAGGCGCCGTCGGGCGTCTTCTCACCGGGCTGGATGCCCAGCCGCTCGCACACCTGCTTCAGCACGTCGTAGCCGCCGGTGAGCATGCAGGCGACGTTGGTGCAGACGCGCAGGATGTTGGTGCCCGCGGGCTCGCGACGGAACATCGTGTAGAACGTCACGACGCCGTAGACGTGCGAGACGGGGAGCTTGAGGGCCGTCGCCACGAGTTGGATCGCCTCGTCGGAGAGGAATCCGAACTCGTCCTGCGCGAGGTGGAGCACCGGCATGCTGGCGGCCTGTGCGTCGGGGTACTGTTTGATGAGCGCCTCGATGCGGCGGGCGGACTCGGTCGAGAACGAGAGGGGCATGGGTTTGACGGGAGGCGAAGCTATGAGATGCGACCACGCGTGTCAAGGACGGGTCGGCAGATGGTCGCCGTCCATGGCCTCGGCCGGCGTGGTGGCCGGCGGGCGCGCGTCGGGATGGGGCTGAGAGCGCGAGCAAGAATCCCGGACCGAGCCGGCGCGCCGAGCCGCGCGCAGCGCAAGGAGCAAGGAGGGAGGATACCGGGAGTACCTGACCGACGAGCGACGCGGCGATGCGCCGCGGCTCGGCGATGACGGCGACGGGAGTGGATTCCTGCTCACGCTCTCAGCCGGTCTCCTCGCGGGCACGGCGCTCGTCGACCTCGCGCATCGCCGCGCGCGCGCGGTCGCCGCGTTCGCCCTTCTCGGCGGCCCACGAGCGGAGCGTCCACTCCGCCTCGCGACGCCCGTCGGGGGCGGGATCGTACAGCGCGAGGTGGCGCAGGAGCGGCGCGGCGTCCCCGTCGCCGATCTTGCGGATGGCGAGGATGAGGTTCTTGCGGCCCGCGGGCTCGGCGGTGTGCAGCGCGGCCTCCACCGGCGGGAGCGCGCGGCGGCCGTGGCGCGCGAGGCGCTCGGCGGCCGGCGTCACCGACGAGCCCTCGAGGAGCGTCAGCCCCTGCACCTCGCCGCGGATCGCCTCGTCGGCGTCGTCGCAGCCGGGCGCGAGGGCGAGGACGGCGACGAGGAGCGCGGCGCGCGGCATGGCGCCCGACTCTAGCCGCGCCCGCGCCGGTTGCCAAATGGAAGGCGGGCGGTAAGGGCCTGTCGCGGGACAAGGCGCGCGGGGATCGGCGTCGAGGCGCCCGACCCGGCGAGGCGCGAGGAGGGAGCTTGCTCTCTGCAAGTGACCGACGAGCAACGAAGCCGGCCGGGATGCATCGGCGTCGAAACCGCGTGGATTATTCCGCGACCGGCCCTTAAGGTAGCCCGATGAGCACGATGCGTCCCAGCCCGTGGTCGATCGGGATCGTCATGCTCGCCGTCGGCGCCGGCTCGGTCGCCTTCGCGGGCACGCACGGCGTGCCACCGACGGCGGCCTCGATCGCGGCGGCGGCGGTGCTGTGCGCGGGCGGCGTGGCGATGCTGGTGCGGCGGCGCTGGTCGTTCTGGGTTGCGCTCGGCGCCGCGCTGGCGACGGTGGCACTCGCGGTGGTGAACTTCGTCTTCCGTCGCGAGCCGCCGATCGGGCTGCCGCTGCCGTCGATCGTCACGCTCGTGATCGGCCTCTACCTCACGCTGCGCATCCTGCTCGCCAAGAGCGCGTTCGATCCCCCGCTCCCGCCCGTCGAGACCGACGAGCCGTAGCATTCATCCAACTTCGGCCACGTTCGTCCGTGGTCGAGGATCGCGATGAATCGTCTGGCGAGCGAGACCAGCCCGTACCTGCTCCAGCACGCCCGCAACCCCGTCGAGTGGTACCCGTGGGGCGAGGAGGCGCTCGCCCGCGCGCGCGCCGAGGACAAGCCGATCCTCCTCTCGATCGGCTACTCGGCATGCCACTGGTGCCACGTGATGGAGCGCGAGTCGTTCGAGGACGACGCGATCGCGGCGCAGATGAACCGCGACTTCGTGTGCATCAAGGTCGACCGCGAGGAGCGCCCCGACCTCGACGAGATCTACATGCGCGCGACGGCGGCGATGAACCGCGGCCAGGGCGGCTGGCCGATGACGGTGTTCCTGCTGCCCGACCAGCGGCCGTTCTTCGCCGGCACCTACTTCCCGCCGCGCGACGCGTGGGGGCGCCCCGGCTTCCCGACGGTGCTGCGCCACGTCGCCGGGCTGTGGCGCGAGCGGCGCGACGCGGTGCTCGAGCAGGCGGCGCGCGTGCGCGATCTCCTCGAGGAGGAGGCGCGGGCGAGCGCCCCGATGCCGCTCGCCGCCGACGAGGTGCTGCGCGCGGCGCTCGCCGACTACCGCGCCACCTTCGACCCGGCGTTCGGCGGCTTCGGCGGCGCGCCGAAGTTCCCGCCCTCGACGGCGCTGACGCTGCTGCTGCGGATCGCGCGGCGCTTCTCCGACGAGAGCGCGCTCGCGATGGCGCGCCGCACGCTCGATGCGATGGCGCGCGGCGGCCTCTACGACCAGATCGGCGGCGGCTTCCACCGCTACTCCACCGACGAGCGCTGGCTCGTGCCGCACTTCGAGAAGATGCTCTACGACAACGCGCTGCTCGCGCGCACCTACCTCGAGGCCTGGCAAGCGGTGGGCGATCCGCTCTACCGCCGCGTCGCCACCGAGGTGCTCGACCAGGCGCTGCGCGAGATGGCCGAGCCGGGCGGCGGCTTCGCGTCGTCGACCGACGCCGACAGCGAGGGCGAGGAGGGGAAGTTCTTCGTGTGGCGCCCGTCGAAGGTGCGCGACGCCCTCGAGGACGAGGAGCTGGCGCGCCGCCTCTGCGCCTGGTTCGACGTCACGGAGGAGGGCAACTGGGAGGGCGCCTCGATCCCGAACACGCCGCGCTCCGAGGAGGCGGTCGCGCGCGATCTGGGGATCTCGGTCGGCGAGCTGCGCGCCGCGATCGCCGACGGGCGGGCGAAGCTCCGCGCCGCGCGCGAGCGGCGCGTCCACCCCGCGCGCGACGACAAGGTGCTGACGGCGTGGAACGCGATGATGATCGGCGCGCTCGCCGAGGGGGCGCGCGTGCTCGGCGAGCGGCGCTGGCTCGCGGCCGCGGTGCGCGCCGCCGACTTCCTGCTGACCGAGCTGCGGCGCCCTGACGGCGGGCTCCACCGCACGTGGCGCGCGGGGCAGGCGCACCTCGACGCGGTCCTCGAGGACTACGCGTGGCTCGCGGACGCCTGCCTCGATCTCTACGAGGCGGGCGCCGGCGCGCGCTTCCTCGCCGAGGCCGAGACGCTGGCGACGCGCATGGTCGCCGACTTCGCCGACGAGAAGACCGGTTCGTTCTTCACCACGGCGCGCGGCCACGAGCGGTTGATCGTGCGCCCGCGCGACGCCATGGACGGCGCCACGGCGGCCGGCAACGCGATCGCGGCGGAGGCGCTCGCCCGGTTGTCGTACCACCTCGATCGACCGTCGCTGCGCGAGGCGGCGGTGCGCGCGGTGACGGCCTGGGGCGAGTGGATCGCGCGCGCCCCGCGAGCCTTCGCGCGGAGCCTGCAGGTGATCGATCTGGTGGACGCGCCCGCGGGCGGCCCCGTCGAGCTGGCGCTGGTCGGCGCGCCGGTCGACGAGCGGCGCGCGGCGCTCGAGCGCGCGGTCGCCGCGACCTGGCTACCCCAGCGAATCATCGGATACCTCGATCCGCGCGCACCCGCGCCCGCGTCGCCGCTGCTCGCCGGCAAGACGCTCGTCGACGGGAAGGCCGCGCTCTACGTCTGCCGCGGCTCGACCTGCGGCCCGCCGATCACCGATCCGGACGACGTGCGGGCGGCACTCGCCGCCCGCGATTGAATCTTCCGTCGATTGAAACGAGACGGTGCCCGGACGGCTCCCTACCAACGCCGCCCCCGCCGCCACGGACCGCCACCCCGCTCACCTCGCCGTCCGGGCACCGCTCGACGAAGTGACTTTGCAGTCGGCGCGCCACCGCCGCCTCCGCCGCGATCGCAGCGCCGTCCGGCGGCCGGACGCCCGCCCGGGTTCCCGCCGGACGATCCCTCTTCCGTACCTACTCCGCGGGGAGGAACTTCACTTCCCGGATGTCGTACTCCTTGTTGCCTTTCGGAGTACGCACCGTCACCGTGTCGCCGACACAGCGCCCGATCAGCGCGCGAGCGAGCGGCGCGGTCACCGAGAGCCGCCCTGCCTTGATGTCCGCTTCGTGCTCGCCGACGATCGTGTAGGCCACGTCGTCGCCCGACTCACCCTCGGTCAGCTCGACGGTGGCGCCGAAGACCACCTTCTCGCCGGACAGCTTCCCCGGATCGATCACGTTGGCCAGCGCGATCGTCCCCTCCAGCTCCTTGATCCGGCCCTCGTTGAACGACTGGGCCTCCTTGGCGGCGGAGTACTCGGCGTTCTCGGAGAGGTCGCCGTGCGCCCGCGCCTCCTCGATCGCCAGCACGATCTTCGGGCGCTCGGTATCCTTGCGGCGGCGCAGCTCGTCCCTCAGCTGGGTGAGCCCCCGCGGGGTCATGGGGATCTTTTCGTCGGCCATGGTTGCGTCGTCCTCGGGGGAAAAGAGCGCGGGATGATACACGCGATGCTCCTCCGCGTCGAGGCGGAGCAGCCAAGAAACGCGCGGCGCCGTCGCCGGGCGTGCGCTCCAGCTTCGGCGCTCGCCGTGTGACCGTCGCGCGCCGGAGGCGCGGATGCCGAAGACGCTGCCCGAAAGCGGAGTTCTGCAGCGGCGGGCCCTGTACTCCCTTGATTCAATGACTCGAGATCCACCTTGCAGCCGTCTTTCGGGTCGCCGTTGCAGTCCTTGAACGTCCCCATTCACCCGTCGACGGCGCAGGCCGAGTTGCCGCAGGTCCAGTCGCCGTCCTTTCCGGCGCACGCAATGCCGCACTGGCCGCAATTGGAGACGTCTTTGGTCAAATCGGCGCAGGCGCCCACGCAGCGGGTGTTCCCGTCGGCGCAGGAGGTGCCGCACGCGCCCCGGACGGAGGGCCCTCGGGCGCGCCCCGATACCCTGTACGCGCGCCCCCGCCCTCGGCTATGGTGCCCACATGAAGCGCCTGCTCATGTCGCTCGCCGTCGCCGGGTGCGGCGCCCTCCCCCCGCCGCCGCCGGTGGTCGACGGGGGCTCCCCGCTCCCCTCCTTCCAATCCAACTGCACGGTCTCGGCGCCGCCGCCCGAGGCGAAGCTGCCCGCCGGCCACCTCGACGACCACTCGGCCATTCTCCCGGGCGGGCGAAAGGTGACGCCCGCCGGCACGCTGCTCGACACCGGCGGCTTCCCGATCGCACTGCGCGTGCTCCCCGGCGATCGCTACGCCGTGGTGAGCGACGACGCGGTGAAGGACCAGGCGCTCCTCCTCGTCGACCTCGAGGCGGCCGATCCCGGAAAGCCGATCGTCTCGGCCATCCAATACCCGATTGGCCAGGGTGGCCCGCACGCGGGCGGCCTGTTCTACGGCCTCGCCGTCACGCCCGACGGAAAGCGCCTTTACGTCTCCAATGGCGGCTACGATCCGATCCCCGACGCGGAGCCCGCCAACAGCCATTACAACACCATCGAGGTCTACGATCTCGAGGGCACGCCGCCGCAACTGGTCAAGAACGACGCCCTCACATTGAAGCTCTATTTCATGCCATCGGCGGCCGGCACCGTCGAGCGGCTGCCGTCGGGGATAGAGCTTTCGTCCGATCAGAAGCTGCTCTACGTGGCCAATCAATCGGACAGCACGCTCTCGATCCTCGACCTCGAGCCCGGACCCGATTATGGCGCCGAGATCGGAACGGCAAAGATCCCGGGAGTCGATCCCTACGACGTGGCGGTCGACGAGGCGACCCACACCGCATTCGTTTCGCTGTGGGGCGGGCTGCAAACGGGTCGCGACCAGTACATCGACGGCGTGGTGCCGGTGGACGTCACCAATCCCCACGCGCCCGTCGCCGCGGCGCAACCCATCTCCACCGGCAAGGCGGCCGAGACGGAGCTGTTCCTCGGCGGCAAGATCTACGTCGCCAACGCCGACAGCGACACGCTCTCGGTGATCGACGGCGCCTCGAAGCAGGTGCGGACGATGCCCGTCACCAGCTCGATGATCCTCGGCGCCACGCCGACCAACCTGGCCATCGATCCCGGGACCGACGGCGGCCCGGGGCGGATCTACCTTGCCGACGCCAACGAGAATTCGGTGGTGGTGCTCGACCTCCAGTCGTTCGCCATCCTCGGCCACATTCCGACCGGCTGGTATCCCTCGGCGGTCGGCGTGCGCTCCGACGGCGGCCTCGTCATCGCCTCGGCGCGCGGCCTCGGATTCGGGCCGTTCGACGGCACCGGCACCAGCGTCAAGGCGGAGGGCATCCTGCAGGTGCTGCCGCGGTCGAGCGACGATCAATTGAAGCAATGGTCGCAGACGGTGGAGGACGACGTCGAGCGGCCGCACGCGCTCGAGGCGAAGGTGGTCTGTCCCGCCGGAGCGCCGCTCGCCGAGCAGCGTTTTCCGCTCCCGGTCGCGCCCGGGGCCCCCGGCGCCATCGAATACGTCTTCCTCATCATTCGCGAGAACAAGACCTACGATTCCGTGTTCGGCGATCTCGGCATCGGCAACGGCGACCCGTCGCTGATGATGTGGAACGACGCGGTGATCCCGAATGCGCGGGCGCTCGCCAAGCAGTTCGTGCTCCTCGACAACTTCTACTCGCACGCGGAGCTGTCCATTCAGGGGCACGAGTGGACGACGGGCTGCATCGCCAACGATTACATCGAGAAGGGCTGGGGCGCGACGGAGGACTACGGCCGCGGCTACCGCAGCGACATCGCCTTGACGGCCTCGCCGCTGGGGCGGCTGGGATTCCCCGGCAGCGACAGCATCTGGGTCCACCTCGACAAGGCTGGAGTCGCCTATCACAACTACGGCGAAATCACGAACATCAACGGGGCGAAGACCGGGCTCGACGGCAGCTACCCCGGCTACGTGTTCAACACCAACGTCCTCGACGTGCTGAAGGTCGATTACATCGTGCAGAACATCCTCGAGTCGGGCGATCGGCTCGAGCCCTTCTCGTACATGCTGCTGCCCAATGATCACACCAACGCCACCAAGGATCTCTCGCAGACCCCGAGCTCGATGATGGCCGACAACGACGAGGCGCTCGGGAAGTTCGTGGACGCCATCTCGCACTCGGACCTGTGGGCGAAATCGCTGATCATCGCGGTCGAGGACGATCCCGGCGGCAACGGCGACCACGTCGAACAGCACCGTTCGATCTGCCTTTTGGCCTCGCCGTGGCTGAAGCGGGGAGTGGTGGTGAGCTCGATCTTCGACCTCGGGTCGGTGTACAAGACCGCCGAGCTGATCCTCGGCGTGCCCCCGATGAACACCTACGACGCCCATGCCGCGGCCTTCTACGAGCTGTTCTCCGACACGCCCGACCTCACGCCGTACACCTATATTCCGCGGAAGGTCCCGATGAAGATGAATGCCGCGGACGACCCGCTCGCCGACGAGAGCAACCGAATGGACTTCAGCCTTCCCGACCGCGACGACCTCTCGCGCGTGCTCTGGAAGGTGACCCACGGCCGCGAGGCCGAGCCGCCGTGGCTGCAGCGCGCGCCCTCCCGGCGCTTCGCCGACGACGACGGCGACGGCGATTGATCGCCGCCGCGAACAACCCAGTTGCCCGCTAGGAGAACGCCATGATCGACCACGTCAGCTTGAAGGTCAGTGACTTCGAAAAAGCCAAGGAGTTCTACAAGGCCGCCCTCGCGCCGCTCGGCTACCAGCTCATGATGGAGTTCCCGGGCCACGCCGGCTTCGGCGCGGAGGCGCCCGATTTCTGGCTGACCGCCAGCGACCAGCCGATCAACCCGGCGCACGTCGCCTTTTCGGCCGGCCGCCCGACGGTGGACGCGTTCTACGAGGCGGCCCTCGCAGCCGGCGCCAAGGACAATGGCGCCCCGGGCCTGCGCCCCCAATACCACCCCGACTACTATGGGGCATTCGTGCTGGACCCCGACGGCAACAACGTCGAGGCCTGCTGCCACCTGCCCGAGGGCGCCGTGAAGAAGGCGGCGCGCAAGCCGGCGAAGAAGCCCGCGGCGAAGAAGCCGGCCGCGAAGAAGCCGGCCGCCAAGAAGCCCGCCGCCAAGAAGCCCGCCGCCAGGAAGCCCGCCGCCAGGAAGCCCGCCGCCAGGAAGCCCGCCGCCAAGAAGCCTGTGAAGAAGCCGGCCGCGAAGAAGCCCGCCGCCAGGAAGCCGGTCAAGAAGCCCGCCAAGCGGTAGCTTTCCAAAGAATGTTTCGCCGCGATTCCTAATTCCCCCGCTGATACTCCTGCAGCGACTTCACCTCCGGACTCCGCTCGCGCAGCGCCGCGATCGCCTCGGCGATGGCGCGCGCCATTTGAATCGTCGTCATGTAGGTGACGCCGCGGTTGAGCGCGCTCCGCCGCAACGAGAATGAATCGCGGATCGCCTGCGCGTCGGTGGTGGTGTTGATCACCATCGCCACCTCGCCATTGATGATCGCGTCCACGCAGTGCGGGCGCCCCTCCTTCACCTTGTTCACGCCGCGCGCCTCGACGCCGCGGTCGCGCAGGAAGGCGGCGGTGCCATGCGTCGCGAGGATCGAGAAGCCGAGCCCGAAAAGCCGCCGCGCCACCTCCGCCGCCGCTGGCTTGTCCTCGTCGCGCACCGAGAGGAACACCGTGCCCGATTGCGGCAGCACCGTCCCGCACGACAGCTCCGCCTTTCCGACCGCCGTCGGGAAGTCGGCGGCGATGCCCATCACCTCGCCGGTGGAGCGCATCTCCGGCCCGAGGATGGTGTCCACTCCCGTGAACTTCTTGAACGGGAAGACCACCTCCTTCACCGACACCTGCCGCGGCGTCACCTCGCGAACTCCCATCTCCGCCAGCTTCCGTCCCACCATCACGCGCGCCGCCATCCTCGCCCACGGCACGCCCGTCGCTTTCGAGACGAAGGGCACCGTCCGCGAGGCGCGCGGATTCACCTCGAGCACGTAGACGACTCCACCCTTCACGGCGTATTGCACGTTCATCAGGCCAATCACGCCCAGCTCCCGCGCCAGCGCGCGCGTCTCCTGCCGGATCGCCTCGATGGTCTCCGCCGGCAGCGAAAAAGGCGGCAGCGCGCAGGCCGAATCGCCGGAGTGGATGCCCGCCTCCTCGATGTGCTCCATCACGCCGCAGACCACCACGTCGTCGCCGTCGGCGAGCGCGTCCACGTCGCATTCGATGGCGTCGGAGAGGAATTGATCGACCAGGATCGGGTGATCGCCCAGCTCGGCGATCTGGCTGGCGACGCGGCGCTGCCAGGCGCGCAGCGCCTCCTCGTCGTACACCACCTCCATCGCGCGCCCGCCGAGCACGTACGACGGCCGCACCAGCACCGGATAGCCGATCCGCGCCGCCACCTCCGCCACCTCGGTCGCCTTGTGGGCGATTCCCCACTTGGGGACGCGCAATCCCAGCTTCTCGACCAGCGCGCCGAAGCGCTCGCGGTCCTCGGCGCGGTCGATGGCGTCGGCCGAAGTCCCGAGCAGCTTCACGCCGGCGCGCTGCAGGCCGAGCGCGAGTCGGAGCGGCGTCTGCCCGCCGAATTGCACGATCATCCCAACCAGCTCACCGGCGCGCGACTCGGCGTCGACGATCCCAAGCACGTCCTCGGCGGTGAGCGGCTCGAAGTAGAGGCGGTCGGAGGTGTCGTAATCGGTGGAGACCGTCTCGGGGTTGCAATTGACCATGATGGTCTCGAACCCCTCGTCGCGCAGCGCCGTCGCGGCGTGGACGCAGCAATAGTCGAATTCGATCCCCTGGCCGATGCGGTTCGGCCCGCCGCCGAGGATGATCACCTTCTTTCGCGCCGAGGGCGCCGCCTCGCACTCCTGCTCCCAGGTCGAATAGAGATAGGGAGTGTGCGCCTCGAACTCCGCCGCGCAGGTGTCCACCCGCTTGTAGACCGGAGTGACGCCGAGCGCCTTGCGCTTTTCGCGAACGTCCAGCTCGGTCGATCCGGTGATTTCGGCGATGCGGCGATCGGAGAAGCCCATCCGTTTCCAGCGGCGCATGTCCTCTTCGGGGCTGCCGCCGGACGGCGCGTCGCTCACCAGCGACTGCTCTTCATCCACGATCGATTTGAGCTGCTCGAGGAACCAGGGATCGATCGCGGTGATCCGGTGCGCCTCTTCCACGGTCATTCCGAGGCGCAGCGCGCGGCTGATCTGGAACAGCCGGTCGGCGGTGGGGGTGGCGATGGCGCGCGCCAGCTCGTCGAGCCCCATGTCGAGCCCCGGGAACTCGACCGCATGGCGTCCGGTCTCGAGGCTGCGAATCGCCTTCTGCAGCGACTCGCGGAAGGTGCGCCCGATCGCCATCACCTCGCCCACCGACTTCATCTGGGTGGTGAGCGTCGGGTCCGCGCCGGGGAACTTCTCGAATGCGAAGCGGGGAATCTTGGTGACGACGTAATCGATGGTCGGCTCGAAGGAGGCCGGCTGCCATTTCGGGTGGAGGCGATCGGACGTCTCCGGACCTCTGGGGGGACACACCTTCGTTTCTTCGCGGTCGATGGACTCGGTCGGGAGCCGTGGAGGACGGGACGAAGAAACAAAGGAATGTCCCTCGTCTCCTGAGGCCGCTCGCTTTCTCGTGATGTCGTTCGGAATCTCGTCCAGCGTGTAGCCGATCGCCAGCTTTGCCGCGATCTTGGCGATTGGAAACCCGGTCGCCTTGGAGGCGAGCGCCGATGAGCGCGACACGCGCGGATTCATTTCGACAACGACCATCCGGCCGTCGAGCGGGTTGATCGCGAACTGGATGTTGCTGCCGCCGGTCGCCACGCCGATCTCCCGGATCACCGCCACCGCGGCGTCGCGCATTCTTTGGTATTCCTTGTCGGTCAGTGTCAGCGCGGGCGCGACGGTGATCGAGTCGCCGGTGTGGACGCCCATCGGATCGAAGTTCTCGATCGAGCAGATCACGACGACGTTGTCCTTGCTGTCGCGCATCACCTCCAGCTCGAACTCCTTCCAGCCGAGCACGCTCTCCTCGACGAGGAGCTCACCGCGCGGCGACTGCGTGAGGCCCCACGCGGCGCGCTCCTCGAACTCCTCCACGTTGTAGGCGATCGCGGCGCCCGAGCCGCCCATCGTGAACGACGGGCGCAGGATCACCGGGAAGCCGATCTCGCGCTGGATGGCGCGCGCCTCGGGCATCGAGCGCGCGTAGCCCGAGCGCGGCACGCGCAGCCCGATGCGCTCCATCGCCGCCTTGAAGCGATCGCGGTCCTCGGCTTTTTCGATGGCGTCGATGGAGGCGCCAATCAACTCGACCCGGTGGCGAGCGAGCACGCCGCGGCCGGCCAGCGCGACGGCGAGGTTGAGCGCGGTCTGTCCACCCAGCGTCGGGAGGAGCGCGTCGGGGCGCTCGCGCTCGATGATCTTCTCCACCGTCTCGGGCGTGAGCGGCTCGATATAGGTGGCGTCGGCGAGATCCGGGTCCGTCATGATCGTCGCCGGATTCGAATTGACCAGGATGACGCGGATCCCCTCCTCGCGGAGCGCCTTGGCGCCCTGGGTCCCGGAGTAGTCGAACTCGCAGGCCTGGCCGATCACGATCGGCCCGGACCCGATGAGCAGGATGGACTTCAACTCGGCGCGCTTGGGCATGGCGCGTGGAGTCTTGCGCGTCGGCGCCCCCGGATCAACCCCGGATCAACCCCGGATCAACCCCGGATCAACCCCGGATCAACCCCGGATCAAGCCCGGATCAAGGGTCACCCACGCCTGTAACTTCTCAATAACTGGTGGCAACAACCGAGTTGAGGGTGGCTCGGGTGTCGATCGGAGCCGGCGTCTGAGGGCGCTCCGCCGCGTCCGCGCGGCGGATGCCAGCCCGAAGCCGAGGCGCCTGCCCGACGGCGTCTGCGCCGGCGGCTAAGGCGCCGTCCGGCGGAGAGCGATACCCGAGCCGCCCGGCATTGGCTGCCACGACTTTTTGAGAAGCTACCCCACGCCTGGCCCAACCTACGGATATCGTTACTGGTTCTACCCATGACGACCAGGAGCGCGCGGAGAACGGGCGCCGCGCCGTCCTCGGGGAGCCTGGTCGTCATGGGCTGGAAGGCAGCTGTTTCCGGCGAGTTGAAGGTGGCGGGAGTGACCCCGTGCGCCATCGCTCGGATTTCGCGTGCGGTGCCGCACGCCGGGAGGCGCGGCCGTTCACTGTCGAGCGGGCGCCCCGACGGAGAGCATTCGGGACTATTGACGCGCGTCAAGTTCGCGAATCGGCCGGGGCATTGCAGTGCGGGCGGGCGCATCGCCGATCGCCCAACCAGGAGGTCTCCGTTGAGTCAACTCGAGAAGCTGCGTGATGAGACAGAGCGACTGTCGCTCGAACTCCTCCAGCTCCTGAATCGAAGAGCCGAGTGCACCCTCGCCATCGCGCGCGAAAAGCAGCGCCTCGGGCTGCCCATTCGTGACCCGTGGCGGGAGGCCAAGCTCCTCGACCACATCGCCGAAGCCAACCAGGGCCCGCTCGACGAGCCGAGCGTGCGCGCGCTCTTCCGCGCCACCATCGACGCCTGCGTGGCGCTGATGGAGGACCGTCGCTGGAAGGGGCTGCGCGTCGGCGGGCCGGGGCCGCGCGTGGTGATCAACGTGCGCGGGCACGTCATCGGCGGCCCCGACCCCGTGTACATCGCCGGCCCGTGCTCCGTCGAGAGCGAGGAGCAGGTGAACGAGGCCGCGCGCCGGCTGGCCGCGATGGGCGTCGGATTCTTCCGCGGCGGCGCCTTCAAGCCGCGCACGTCGCCGTACGCATTCCAGGGCCTCGGCGAGCAGGGGCTCAAGTTGCTTCGCGACGCCGGCCACCGCTACGGACTGGCCACCATCACCGAGGCGACCAGCCCCGAGAATGCGCCGATCGTCGCCGAGTACGCCGACATCATCCAGATCGGCGCGCGCAACATGTACAACTACGATTTGCTGCGCGCGGTGGGGAAGACGGGCAAACCGATCCTCCTCAAGCGGGGACTCTCCGCCAGCCTCGACGAGTGGCTCCACGCCGCCGAGTACATCTCGCTCGCCGGCTGCGACAAGATCATTCTCTGCGAGCGCGGAATCCGGGGTTTCGGCCGCGAGACGCGCGCCACCCTCGATTTGTCGATCGTGCCGCTCGCGCTCGCCGCCTCCCGCCTGCCGGTGGTGGTGGACGTGAGCCACGCCGCCGGCCGCCGCGACATCCTCGCGCCGCTCGCCCGCGCCGCATTCGGCATCGGCGCCCACGGCGTGATGATCGAGGTGCACCCCGACCCCGACGTCGCGCTCTCCGACGCCGAGCAGCAGCTCTCGCTCGATGATTTCGCCGCGCTCCAGCGCACCGTGCGCGAGGAGCTCAACCGCACCGCGAGCGCGCTCGCGGCGCAAAGCAGCAATCCGGCCCATGCGGCCGATTCAAGGGAGGTGGCTCGATGAGGCTCAGCGTCGCGTGCAACTTCGATGAAGCATTGATCGAAGGCCTGAAGGGATATCCGGTCTACGAGGTGTACGGGAAGGTCTCGAAGGACTTCGCCGGCGGCGGGCGGCCGTCGTTCTACCTGCCGACGGTGGACCGGAAGAAGGTCGAGGCGACGGTCAAGAAGGTCCACTCCCAGGGGATGCAGTTCAATTACCTGCTCAACGCCTCCTGCATGGCGAATGCGGAGTACACGCGCGAAGGGCAGAAGGCGATCCGCGAGAGCCTCGACTGGTGCGCCTCCATCGGCGTGGACTCGCTCACCGTCGGGCAGATCTACCTGCTCCAGATGATCAAGAAGTGCTATCCGCAATTCAAGGTGCGGATCAGCGCCCACCGGTTCGTGGACAGCGTGCGCAAGGCGCGCTTCTGGGAGGACCACGGCGCCGACTGCATCGTGCTGAACGAGACCGCCTTTGCCCGGGAGTTCGCCGCGCTGAAGGCGATTCGGGACGCGGTGAAGTGCGACCTCTCGCTGATCGTGAACAACTCCTGCCGCACCGACTGCGCCATCGCCGGCACGCACGCATCCAGCCTCGCGCACGGCTCGCAGCACATGCCGGGACGGAAGAAGGCGCTCCCGCTCGACTACCACATGCTCTTCTGTCTCGACTACCGCCTCCGCGAGCCGGTCAATTACGTGCGGGCGAACTGGATCCGCCCGGAGGACCTGCACCACTACGAGAAGATGGGCTTTACGAACTTCAAGATCGTGGAGCGCAACACGCCCACTCCCGAGCTTTTGCGGCGCGTGCACGCCTACGCGAATCGCCGCTACGAGGGCAACTTCCTCGACCTCGTGCTGCCGTTCAACTACCCGGAGGAGTCGTACACCACCGAGGCGGCGCGTGACGCCTACTCGCTGACCCGGGCCGTGAAGTACTTCTTCCGCCCGTCGCAGGTCAACGTCACCAAGGTGCCCAAGCTCCAGAAGCTCGGCAAGCGGATGGGGCTGCTCTATCCGCGCCAGGGCGCAAGCGCGCTCTACCTCGACAACCGGAAGATGGACGGCTTCATCGACCGCTTCCTGACCACCTCGTGCATCGACGTCGATTGCGAAACCTGCCGCTATTGCCACAAGTTCGCGGACAAGGCGCTCACCATCGACCCCGACTACCGCCGCGACGTGCTGGGGATCTACCGCGATCTCTTCAACGACATGCACGAAGGCTCGTTCTGGTCGGTGCCGCGCCCGGCCGACTTCGTCGAGGCGGCGCGCCTCACGCGCCGGGTGGCGCAGACCGCCGCGTCGAGGCTCGTCCCGTCCATGGTGCCGCCGCCCCCGCCCGAGCAGCCGATCATCCCCTCCTGCCCGATGGCCGAGGATTGATCCGAATCACAGGTCCAGCGTGAACCGCCGGCGGTCGAGCGCCTTGTATCCCAGTTTCGGATAAAGGGCCTCGGCCGCCGCCTGCCCCCTCACCACTTCCAGATCGATGGCGCGGATCCCGTGATTCCGCGCTTCCCCTCGCACGAATTCGAGCAGCGCCCGCGCCACGCCCTTGCGGCGGTGCGGCGGCGCCACGTACAGCTCCTCGATCCACAAGGCGATGCCCCCCTTCTCGACGGAGACGAGGGGATTCGCCAGCAGGATCCCCGCCGCCATTCCGCTCTTCAGGCGCCCGGCCGAAATAATGTCGCCATTCTCGGCGGTCGAGGCGCCCGATCCGGCGAGGCGCGAGGAGGGAGCTTGCTCTCTGCAAGTGACCGACGAGCCTGGGGCCCCACCGAAGGATGGGGAGGCCGAAGGCCGAGAAGTGGGTAGGTCGGGATGGATCGGCGGCCCA
>JAJXSP010000242.1 GCA_021784515.1 Myxococcales bacterium
TCTGACGGCGACGGCGCGCCGGAGATCGTCGGCATCAACCCGCAGAAGCAGGTGGTGGTGCTCGACAGCCGCGGCCAACTGGTGGCGACGTCGCCCACGCCGTACACCCTCCAGTTCCCCGGCGCCCGGACCATCAACGACTGGAGCGGGCCCGCGATCGTCGACGTGGACGGCGTGCCGCCGGCGGAGATCGTCGTCGCGGGGCAGGTGCTGCGCTACGACCCGAACAGTCCGCGGCTGACGGTGCTGTGGACGCAGACGCCGGACGCGCCGGCGTGGGGCGCGCTGCCGATCGCCGCCGACCTCGACGGCGATCACAAGCCGGAGATCATCGTCGGCAAGCAGGTGTACGACGGCGTCACCGGCGCCGACGAGACGCCCGCCGCGCTGAAGGCGCTCACCGGCCCCGGCGCCTTCCCGGCGATCGGCGACTTCGACGGCGACGGCAAGCCCGACCTCGTGCTGGTGCAGTCGGACGCGCCGGTGCAGGGCCACACCGGCCAGGCCGCCGTGTCGATCTTCAGCGTGGCGAAGGGCGCGTTCCTGTTCGGGCCGTTCCCGCTTCCCGGCGGCAGCGGCGGCAGCCCACCGACGGTGGCGGACTTCGATGGCGACGGCACGCCCGAGTTCTCCACCACCACCCCGACGAGCTTCCTGGTGTTCAAGCCGGCGTGCGCGAAGCCCGCGGCCCAGCGCCCCCCCGCGTGCGACCCCGGCTCCGACATCGGCGTGCTCTGGCAGAAGCCGATCCAGGACTCCTCGGCCACCGCCGGCGCGACGGTGTTCGATCTCTTCGGCAACCGCCAGCCGGTGGTCGCCTATCGCGACGAGTGCTGGCTGCGCCTGTACCGCGGCTCCGACGGCGCGCCGCTGTTCGCCACCGCACTCACCTCGTCCACCGCGCTCGAGCTGCCGACGGTGGCCGACATCGCCCTCGACGGGCACGCGTCGATCGTCGTCACCTCCGACAGCGACAACAGCGACGTCTGCGACCCGAAAGCGGTCGACCCCGACACGGGGACGAAGTGGACCGGGCCCACCTCGGGCGTGTACGTCTTCCGCGACGCGGGCGGCTCGTGGGTCGAGTCGCGGCCGGTGTGGAACCAGCACTCGTATCACGTGACGAACGTGAACGACGACCTCTCCATCCCGTCGCGCGAGACCGACAGCTGGGCGGGCGGCGACGGCTATCGCGTCAACCACGCCGTCCCGGCGGCGACCGCGATCGGCGATCTCACGGCGTCGATCGTGGTCGAGGGCGGCCAGGTCGATTGCGCGGGCCGGTGGACGCTCGGCGCGCAGCTGTGCAACCGGGGATCGGCCGACGTCTTCCCCGGCGTGCCGGGCGCCTTCTACGACTCCAACCCGCGCCTCCCGGACGCGACGGTGCTGTGCAGCGCCACCACGACGCAGTCGATCCCACCGGGCGAGTGCGTCGCGATCTCGTGCGACTGGTTCTCGCCGCCGCCGGGCCCGAGCGATCTCTGGTTCCGCGCCAACGACGACGGCAAGGGGAACGGTCCATCGGTGAGGGAGTGCAAGGCCGGCAACGACCTGGCGTTCCGCCCCGCCGCGATGTGCACGCCCTGAATCCCGCTCCCCGAGCGAGCGGCCGTCCGTATTTCCGGGGCGCGCCCGTCACGCTTTTCCCCCCGCGACCATCCAACCGCCAGGTCAACGAGAGCTGGCGGCCGGTTCGCCCACCGACGGACCGACGCCGCGATTCCCTCGAGGAGGCGTCATGGTCGCTTTCACCGTCGATTGGCTCGAACCGATCTTCCGCTGGCTGCACGTCGTCGCAGGAGTGATGTGGATCGGGCACCTGTGGTTCTTCAACTTCGTCAACGCGCAGGTGGCGAAGACCTACGACGCCGACTCGAAGAAGAAGGTGATCCCCGAGCTGATGCCGCGCGCCCTGTACTGGTTCCGGTGGGGCGCCGCGTGGACCTGGATCTTCGGCGTGCTGCTCCTCGGCGTCGTCTACTACATGCAGTCGAACGCCAACCTGTTCGACGACGCGCACCGCGGGATGGGTGCGGGCGCGGGCACGGCGATCGGCCTCGGCATCCTCGTCGTCGGGTTCCTCGCCTACGACGTCCTGTGGAAGCTGCTCGGCAAGCAGGAGTCGGCGGGCGCGGCGATCTCGGCGGTGCTGGCGATCGGCGTGGCGCTCGGCCTCTCGTCGGTGTTCTCGGCGCGCGCGGTGTTCATCCACCTCGGCGCCCTCTTCGGCACCATCATGGCCGGCAACGTGTGGATGCGGATCTGGCCGAACCAGCGCCGCATCATCGCCGCGGTGAAGGACGGCCGCGCGCCCGAGGCGGGGTGGGCGGCGATGGCCGGCCTGCGCTCGAAGCACAACACGTACATGTCCGTGCCGCTCGTCTTCTTCATGATCAGCCAGCACGGCTCGCGCGAGCTGTCCTATGGCTGGGTCGGCGCCGCCGCGGTAATCGTCCTCGGCTGGGCGTTCACCAAGCTCCTGTTCGACAAGGCGGCGACCGAGGCCCCCAAGGCGTTTTGAACCGCTGCGCCCGCGCACCCACGTCGCCGGTGCGATCCGCCCCGTGATCCATCCACGCCCTCTTCGCCATCCACGAGATCATTCGGCCGACCACCTCTCCGTCAGTGAAGTACCGCCGGGCCCGCGCGAGCAGGCACGCCGCCGCGCCCCCGAAGCAGGCGGACCCAGCCAGCGAGGCCGGCACGGATGTGGCGTCCTTCGGCGCGCGACCCTGGGACGCCTTACCCGCTACGTCGCACCGCCGGGGTGGTCAGCCTCTCCGGGGCGCCGGCCTGGCGCCGCCGAAGGCGGCTTCGGTCAGCTGCTCCCAGGTGGCGGCGTGAGGCTGCGAACCGGTACGCACTGCGTTGGCGAGCGGCGGCCCTGCACCGGGCCCGTGAAGTCCAGGCGCACGGGCAACGCAGGACGGTGCGGCGCCGAGATCGAACCACCGAGCGTCATCCGGTAGAGGTCGTGACGGATGGTGGCCGTGCCGTACTCCACGTCGATCGCGACCTCGCCGAGGGGTGCGACGTCCAAGAAGCACTGCTGGTGCGGGCGGACGGCCTGGGCGCCCTCGAGCCATCGCTCCGAGCTGTCCTCGTAACCCTCGAGCGAGGGAGTCCCGACCCACGTCGCGAGCAGCACGCAGTGCCGGCCGAGCCGCACCAGCACGCGGTGGTCGAGGCACTCGTCCGTGCTCACGCGCAAGGGCTGCGCCGGCGTCGCCCCATCGGCCGTCCAGATGGCCTGCCCGAAAAGGTCAGTGTGCTGGCTCGCGACCGAGGCCGGATCGACCACCCGCCACTGGCAGGCCGTACAGCCGAGCGCGCCGACCAGAAGCAGCCGCATCGCGACTCTACTGGCACGTGCCATAGTGCGTACCGCCGAGGACCACGGCCGGCTGCAGAGGCACACAGTTCATGCGGGCGTTGCACGTCGACTGGACGCCCACGTAGCACCACTTGACGCACGAGCCGCTCTGGCAAGCCATGCCCGGCGCGCACTGGAGCGGCGAGGTCGCGCACGCTCCCGGGCCCGTCCCGGATCCGGTCGGCTCGACGCAGTCGCTGTGGGTGGCGCCGCCGCTATCGACATAGGCGACGCAGGTGAACGTGGCGGGACAGCTCTTCGCCGGGTCGACCGGGTCGCAGGGCACACGACAAGTGCCCAGTCCGATCGTCTGAAAGGGAGGCGCGAGCGAAGGAACCGGGACGGCCACTGCCGGTGAGACGGCAACGCACTCGCCCGAGTTGCACGAGCCCGAGGCGTCTCCGATCGCAGCGGGTACGGTGTTGCAGTAGGGCTCGCAGACGCCGGCCGAGGGATCGCCATAGTGCGTGCAAGCCTGGCCCGCCACGCAGTCCGCGTCCGCGGCGCACCGCCCCGGCCAGCCGATCGAGCCGGCCGCGCGACAGGAAGGCGTCCCGCCACCGGAGCCGTCGGAGGCTACGGCGCACCGCTGCGATGGCGCTCCACAGTCCGCGCCATGCCCCAGCGGATTGCACGGCCACCCGGCCACGCAGGAGCCCCCCAGACATTTCTCCCAGCTCGGGCAGTCGCTGCTGGTCGCGCATCCGTTGGCGCACCAGGTGTTCACTGGGCGGGTCTCCGTCGCCACCGCGGCGATGTCGCACGAGGCGCCCGCAGGCCCCCAGTGGGTGCAACCGACGTCGTCGCAGGCGCTGGCGAAGGGGGCGCACAAGCTCACAGGGGCCTTGCCCGGCTGGGTGTCGATCATGCAGAAGATTTCCCTGGTCGGATCGCACGCCGCCGGATCCCACGGATCGCAGAGAGTGCGGCAGGCGCCGTACTCGACGCCGTCGATCGGCCCGAGCGGAGCGTCCAGTGGCAGGCATGTGGTGCCGCTGGCGCAGCTCGGGTGATCCAGCCGGCAGAGCGGATAGGAGTCGGCGCCGTAGTCACCGTTGCTCGGCGACGTCCCGTAGGCAGTGAACAGCGTGAGGACCTCGAGCGTCGGCGCGGGCGCTCCGGCGCCGGACGGCGCGTTGCCGTCGCACGTGGTGGCCACGCTTCCTTCCTTGGTCGGCACCAACTGGCAGTCCTGTCCCGCCGCACATCCTGATCCCGAGAGGGGATCGCAGTGTCCCGAAGTGGCGCAGGTGCCGCAATCGGCGGTGCCGGCGTACTTGACGCACACGCCGGAGCGGCAGTCGCTGTCGTGCTGGCAGGCCGGCTCGCAACGCCCATCGAGGCAGGCGCCGCCGCTGGGACAGCCAAGGTTCCCGACGAAGATGTCCTTGTCGCAATCGGAGTCCCCTTGACAGGCATCTCCCTCCGCTCCCCCACGCACGCAGACGTACTCGACGCAGGACGGATCCCCGCAGGTCGTGCGGGCGCAGTGCTCATCGCCGGCGCAGTCGGCGGAGGAGGCGCAGTGCCGTCCGGTCGTCTGGGAAGGTGGCGGTGGCGCGCCGTCAGGCAAGCAGCTGACCCACAAGACGACGGCGGCGCCCATCATCGGAAGCTTGCGCCAGGCCATCATCCTCCACGCCGTGACCACAATCGGCTCGTAGCGCGGATCGTGGACGAGCCCCGGAGGCCACCGTCGCGCTCGGCGAGACGGGGCGCACCGCGTGTCCCATCCCGGACGGCTCGGGCACCCATGCGTCATGACCGCGCGTCGAGCCAGCCGTCCTTCTTGGTTTCCTCGGGATTCACGGGCGGAGGGTAGCACGTCGGCCCGGCGGGGGTGAGCGGAAGCTGAGCGGGCGCTAGAACACCGAATGGTTTAAACGCCCTGCTGCGACGCCGCCTTGCGGGCATCTCGCCGCGTACCTCCTCGCCGCTTCCCTCACCGTACGGACAGTACGCCTCGGTCGCTGCTCCGGGGGTGCGCGACGATCTACTCCGCAACTCCGCGTCTCGCCACGGGGTCCAAACCATTCGGTGTTCTAGTGTCGCAGCGCGGTTGGTGGGTTGGCTCACGTCATGGGTTGCGGCGGGTAGACAAGAGCCTTGCGCGCTGGCGGAGGCGCCTGCGCACGGGCGGAGTGGCGGTCAGTCGGCCGGCGCCGGGTCGATGCAGGGATCGGCGGCCCAGAGGGCGCCCGGGTCGGGCCGGGGGGATTTCCCCCGCAAATCCGTTCCAAAGGGGCCTGGGCGGGCGCGCATGACGGCGGGGATCCCGAGGTGATCGAGGATCCTGCGGGCGACTCGCTCGTCGGTGATGAAGGCGATGACGCGCGGGCGGCTGTTTCGGCCGGACTGGTCCCGGATCATCGGGCGAACCGAGATTTCGAGATCCGTCCTCCACTTCGCGCCCTCCACTTCGCGCCTCACGTCCGGTTCTGTGAGGGCGGAGGGGGGAGATTCCCCTCCGCTACTCGACACCGAGGTCCTCCCCCAGCAGGCGGGTGATCGATCGGCCAGCGGTGGGATCCGGGATCTCGCGGGCCCTCGATCGATCGAGCCGCCGCGAGGTGGGGGATCTCGCCCGGCCTCGAGCGGGCGAGGCATGGGCCGGCGAGCCGCCGCAGGCTCGACATTCGCTCGCCGGGCGAGATATCGGTTTTGTCGCGGGGATTTTCCCGGGGCGCTTCCGGCGGGCTGGCCATGGCGACGGCGCTCGTGACGCGGGCCGAGGCCGAGGACAAGAAGGACAAGAAGGACAAGCACGCCCTGCCGCCGGCCGTGGCCGAGGCGCGCGACGAGCTGGTGGTCGCCGCCGAGGCGCTCGCCAAGGGGATCGCCCGCGGCGAGGAGCCGGAGATCGATCGCGGCTCGCTGCGGGCCGGCGACCGGCGGATGAAGCACTCCTGGTCGGCTTTCTGCGGGTGGCTCGACTCGCGCGGCCGGCTGCAGTCGGTGAGCAAGGCGAAGAAGGAGGCGCTCGCCCGCCTCGAGAGCGAGCTTTTGCCCACCGACCTCAAGTGGATGCGGGGCGCGACCTACCAGGAGATGTGGGGCGAGACGACCAGGCGCCTGCAGCGGGTGCCGGCGAACGAGCTGGCCGCGGCCGACGCTGCTTGCCTCCGTGCCGCGTCCCGCGTCCCGCGATCACGTCCGCGTCTACGTGCATGTCCGGGGGCGCGCCTTTGAGCTAGCGTTCACCTGCCGTCGTCGGTAAATTCCGCCGGACTCGACGGAGGAACCCCATGCTGCACGAGAAGCGCCGGCTCCAGCCGCCACCCATGGAGGGCGGCAGCGAGGAAGTCGCCTCGCTCATCGACACCTACTTCTCCGCCTACAACGCGGCTCGCCTGCGCGAGGCCTGCCAGCTCCTCGTCCGCGCGATCGACAGCGGCGCCACCATCGGCGTCTCGCTCTCCGGCGCGCTCACGCCGGCCGGGCTCTCGTCGGTGCTGACGCCGCTCATGCGCAACGGCTTCATCGACTACATCTCGTCGACCGGCGCGAACCTCTACCACGACCTCCACTTCGATCTCGGTTTGCCGCTGTACCGGGGCACCGCCGAGGTGGCCACCGGCGCGCACGATCTCAAGCTGCGCGAGGAGGGCGTGATCCGCGTCTACGACGTGCTCTTCAACGCGGACGTCCTCTACAAGACCGACGAGTGGGTGTACCGCGTGCTGATGGCGCCCGAGTTCGACGGCAAGCGCATGGGCACCTCCGAGCTGCACCACAGGATCGGCAAGTACGCGCTGGAGACCGCGCGCAAGACCGAGGCGCAAAGCGGGCGGCCCACCAAGCCGTCGATCCTCGCCGCCGCCTTCGACCTCGATCTGCCGGTCTACTCGCCGTCGCCGGGCGACTCGACGATCGGGCTCAACTTCTCGGCGATCCACACCGCGCACCCCGACAAGGGGCCGCAGGTCGATCCCGCCATCGACGTGATGGAGATGTCGGCGCTCGTGCTCGACGCGAAGCGCTCGGGCGGCCTCTCGGGCGTGATGATCCTCGGCGGCGGCGCGCCCAAGAACTTCCTCCTCCAGACCGAGCCGCAGCTGCAGGAGATCCTCGGCGTGGCGGAGAAGGGCCACGACTACTTCATCCAGGTCACCGACGCGCGCCCCGACACCGGCGGCCTCTCCGGTGCCACGCCGTCGGAGGCGGTGTCGTGGGGCAAGATCGATCCCGAGAAGCTGCCCGACTGCGTGGTGTGCTACCTCGACTCGACGGTGGCGCTGCCGCTCATCGCCGCGTACGTGCAGGCGCGGTGCAAGCCGCGCGCGCCCCGACGCCTGATGAAGCGCATGCCCGAGGTGGTGCAGCGGCTGCGCGAGGAATACCGCAAGACCGACCTCTACAAGAGGTACTGGGGCTGATGACGCGGCGCGCCGCCGGGCGCGCGCTATGCTGTGCCCACACCCACCACTCCCCCGACGAGGAAGAGCTGCCATGACCCAGGGAAAGAACTTCTACCGAGCCGACCTCCGCGAGATCTACTTCCGCCTGTTCGAGCAGTTCCACCTCGGTGATCTCCTCGGCAAGCCGCCGTTCACCGAGTGGGGCGAGGACGAGGTGCGGATGACGCTCGACGAGTGCTACCGCTTCGTCTCCGAGGTGCTCGGCCCGCTGAACTCGACGGGCGACGCCCAGGGCTGCCGCCTCGAGGCGGGCTGCGTGTCGACGCCCGAGGGCTACAAGGACGCCTGGAACCAGACGTGGGCGAACGGGTGGAAGTCGCTGGCGCTCGATCCCGAGCACGGCGGGCAGGGCGCGCCCAACACGGTGTTCGTCGTCACCGAGGAGTTCTTCTCGGGCGCCAACGCCGCCTTCAACATGTACCCCGGCCTCTCGCTCGGCGCGGCCGAGCTGCTCATCGCCTGCGCCACCGAGGAGCAGAAGAAGAAGTACCTGCCGCCGATGCTCTCGGGCAAGGCGGGCGGCACGATGTGCCTCACCGAGCCGCAGGCGGGCAGCGACGTCGGCGCGGCGCGCTCGCGGGCGCGCCCGATCGGCGACGGCCGGTACGCGATCTCCGGCACCAAGATCTTCATCTCGTGCGGCGATCACGACCTCTCCGAGAACGTGGTGCACCTCGTCCTCGCGCGCATCGACGGGGCCCCTCCCGGAACCAAGGGGCTCTCGCTCTTCATCGTGCCGAAGATCCGCATCCACGACGACGGCAGCCTCGGCGAGAAGAACGACGTCACCGTCGGCTCGATCGAGCACAAGATGGGCATCAACGGCAGCGCCACCTGCGTGCTCAACTTCGGCGAGAGCGACGCCTGCGTCGGCGAACTGGTCGGCGGCGTGCCGCACCAGGGCATGGCGCAGATGTTCCGCATGATGAACGGCGCGCGCCTCGCCGTCGGGCTCCAGGGCGTCGGCGTCGCCTCGAGCGCCTACCTGAACGCGCTCCAGTACACGCGCGAGCGCATCCAAGGCGCGCCGATCGACCGTTGGAAGGACGCCACCGCGCCGCGCGTGCCGATCCTCCGCCACCCCGACGTGCGGCGGATGCTGCTCGACATGAAGGCGCGCGTCGAGGGCATCCGGTGCCTCGCGCTCAAGCTGGCGCTCCACTCCGACCTCGTGCGCCTCGGCGGCCCGCAGGCGAGCTACCACCAGGGGCAGATCGAGCTGCTCACGCCGCTGGTGAAGGCCTACGGATCGGACCAGGCGTTCCGCGTGTGCGAGACGGCGATCCAGACGCTGGGCGGCGCCGGCTACATCAAGGACTACGGCATCGAGCAGTACTGCCGCGACGCCAA
>JAJXSP010000243.1 GCA_021784515.1 Myxococcales bacterium
CCTGGCGCGCCGCCCACGCCAGGAAGCGCCCGCGCGTCGCCGCCCACGCCGACGCCAACGCCGCGCCGGGATCGCCGCCGCGCGCGCGGAGCAGCTCCTCGACGCGCGCCATCGTGTCCGGCGCGTCGTCCTCGTCGACGACCAGCTCGAGGGGGGCCGCCTCGTCGATCCGGCTCGCGCGCTCCGGCAGCTTCGCCGCCGCGGCGAGGATGCGTCGCACCACGAACCCCGTCGAACGGCCGGCGCGCCCGGCGAGGTCGCGGACCTCGTCGCGCGCCGATGGGGGCAAAAGCAGCAGCTTGTTCATCGCGTTCATCCCGCTCTCTCGGTTCCGGGCAACTGCGTTCATTTCCGTGACGCTAGCAAGCCAACCGCGCTCGCGCGAGTTTCCGCGTAGCGCCGTACGTCGTCGATCGCTACACTCCGCGCCCGGCCGAACATCCCGCGGTTCGAAGCGGTCGGCCATCCAAGGAGAAATCGAGACACATGGCCGCCCAGTACATCTACGTCATGAAGGGGCTCGGCAAGGTCGTGCCGCCCCAGCGCGAGATCCTCAAGGACGTCTGGCTGTCGTTCTACCCCGGCGCGAAGATCGGCGTGCTCGGCCCCAACGGCGCCGGCAAGTCGTCGCTGCTGCGGATCATGGCCGGCGTCGACAAGGAGTTCAACGGCGAGGCGTGGCCGGCCGAGGGCACGCGGATCGGCTACCTGCCGCAGGAGCCGCAGCTCGATCCGACCAAGGACGTGAAGGGCAACGTCGAGATGGGCGTGGCGCCGGCCCGCGCGCTGCTGCAGCGGTTCGAGGAGGTCTCGAACATGCTGGGCGAGCCCGACGCCGACTTCGACAAGCTGCTCGCCGAGCAGGGCAAGCTGCAGGACCAGATCGACGCGGCGAACGCCTGGGAGCTCGACCGCACCGTCGAGATCGCGATGGACGCGCTGCGCCTGCCGCCGGGCGACGCCGACGTGGGCAAGCTCTCCGGCGGCGAGAAGCGCCGCGTGGCGCTGTGCCGCCTGCTCCTCGAGAAGCCCGACATGCTGCTCCTCGACGAGCCCACCAACCACCTCGACGCCGAGAGCGTGGAGTGGCTCGAGCACTACCTGCACGACTTTCCCGGCACCGTCGTGGCGATCACCCACGACCGCTACTTCCTCGACAACGTCGCGGGCTGGATCCTCGAGCTGGACCGCGGCAAGGGGATCCCGTGGCAGGGCAACTACTCGTCGTGGCTCGAGCAGAAGCAGAAGCGGCTCGCCGACGAGGAGAAGCAGGAGTCGGCGCGGCAGCGCACGCTGGCGCGCGAGCTCGAGTGGGTGCGCGCCTCGCCGCGGGCGCGCCAGGCGAAGTCGAAGGCGCGCATCCAGGCCTACGACGCGCTGCTGTCGCAGGAGGCTGAGAAGAAGCTCGAGACCGCCGAGATCGCCATCCCGCCGGGGCCGCGCCTCGGCGACGACGTGGTGATCGCCGACAAGCTCACCAAGGGCTACGGCGATCGCCTGCTCATCGACGGGCTCGACTTCCGGCTGCCGCCCGGCGGCATCGTCGGCGTCATCGGCGCCAACGGCGCGGGCAAGACGACGCTCTTCCGGATGATCACCGGCCAGGAGCACCCCGACGGCGGCGCGCTCAAGGTCGGCCCGACGGTGCAGCTCGCCTACGTGGACCAGTCGCGCGACGCGCTCGACGGGAAGAAGACGCTCTACGAGGAGATCTCCGAGGGCGCGGATTTCATCGAGATCGGGAAGCGGCGGATCCCCGCGCGCGCCTACGTCTCCTCGTTCAACTTCAAGGGCACCGACCAGCAGAAGAGGGTGAAGGACCTGTCGGGCGGCGAGCGCAACCGCGTGCACCTCGCCAAGCTGCTCAAGTCGGGCGGCAACCTGCTGCTCCTCGACGAGCCGACCAACGATCTCGACGTCGACACGCTGCGCGCGCTCGAGGATGGCCTGCTCGGCTTCGCGGGGTGCGTGGTGGTGATCAGCCACGACCGCTGGTTCCTCGACCGCATCGCGACGCACATGCTGGCCTTCGAGGGCGACTCGAAGGTGGTGTGGTTCGAGGGGAACTACAAGGACTACGAGGCCGACAAGCACCGCCGCCTCGGCGCCGAAGCCGACCGCCCGCACCGCCTGAAGTTCCGCAAGCTGGTCCACTAGAACCGATGCGCGGGCTGCGGCCGGTGGCGCTGGCGGTCGCCGTGGCGGGCTGCGCCGGCCGCCAGCCCGCTCCTGCCACCGCCCCGCGCGTCGAGGAGCCGCCTCCTCCGACGAGGGAGGAGGCGGGGCCGATCTTCGCGGCGCTCGCCGGCAGGGCGAACGAGCTGCAGCATTGTTACGACGTCGCGCGGGTGGCGCGGCCCGATCTCGAGGGCGCGCTCAAGCTCCGGCTCGTGGTGGGCGCCGACGGAGCGACGAAGCGCGCCGAAGTGGCCGCGGCGACGATCGAGGGCGACGAGGTGCCGGCCTGCGTGCTCGGCATCCTGCGAGCGCTGCGCTTCCCGGCGCGCCCGACGGGACGCGACGTGCGGCTCGGCTACACGATCGGCTTCGAGCAGTAATCGCAATCGCCAAATCGCCTGGTGACCGATTGACCGATTGGTTTGGCGAATCGGGCGGGCCGTCCGGTTGACCGGCTGTCCGACGAGGGCTACGGTGTCGCCATGAACGACTTCAGGCCAATCGCGACAAGCTGGTGCGTGCTCGTCCTGGCCGGTGCGGCCGTCGGGTGTACCGCCTCCGCGCCGTCGCGCGGACCGATCGTCGACGGCGGCCCCGACGCGCTCTGCGCGGCCGGCGACCCCCGCTGCGGCTCGCCGGACATGCTGGTCGGCCCCGGCGCTTGCGGGGATGGCGTGTGCAACAAGGGATTCGGCGAAGATTGCACGACGTGCCCCGAGGATTGCGGGCAATGCCCCAAGTGCTCCTACGCGCCATCCTGCACCGAAGCGGTCGGCGCCCCCGCCAACGCGACGCCCGAAGCGAACCTCGACTACCCGAACGGGGGCCCCTGGATGGGCAATTACGGCGGGGCCCCGCAGCCGATGTCGTGCGGGTCTCCGAAGCTCCGGATCGGGATCACGAAGATCGTTGCCGACAAGAACGACGGGCAATCGATCTATTGCATCATCCAGGCGTCCGATGGGGCCCAGTCGGGCGCGGCAATCACCAACAAGACATCGGGACTCAAGGACGGCGACTCCTATTCCTTCGATCCGAGCGTCGGCGTCTTCTGGGGGCAGAAGGATCTGGCCGTTTCGAAGAACAACATGACGATTACCTACAACTGCATTCAGGTGGGCCAGGACTCGTGGGGCGCCGTGCTGATGGCCGCCGGACAGGTCGCGGGGCAGGCGGGCCAGTTCGGCGGCCAGTACGGGTGGGCCTTCGGCGCCGGCGACATCGGGCTCCAGGCGGCCGGCGCGGCGCTCGCCGCGACCGCGGGCGACAACAACCTGTTCAACGCGCAGCAGGTGATCGACAAGAACGAGCTGCTCGATCTGACCAACGGCAAGACGTGGACAATCACCGCGGGCGGCGGCAGCTGCGGTGGATTCCTCGGAATCGCGTCGCACGCCTGTCAATACACCCTCACCGTCGAGTCGTGGGGCTGCGCCGACGGCAAGCCGGTTCCCCAGTAGTTGCGTGCCCGCGGTGCGCGGCGGCTGTCTCAACCGCCGCCGAGCGCGTCCCCTTCGTCCTCGTCATAAGAGGCGGGCGCCTCCTCGCCGCGATTGCAGCGCTGCGCTCGGGCGAGCGCCTGGCTCGCCGCCGTCGGGTCGGCCGGTCCCACGTACGCCGCGTACGCGAGGAACGCGGCGCGCGCCTCCTCGCAGCGGCCGCCCTGTTGGAGCACCAGCGCGCGCCGCCACTGCGCGGTGGCGCGTCCCCACGCGTCCACCGCCGGGAAGGCCGCGACCGAGCGGGCGAGGGCCCGCTCCGCCTCATCGACGCGCCCCAGCGCCGCGAGCGCAGCCCCGCGGTCGTAGAGGCACCACGGCCGGCCGGGCGCGACGCTGAGGCAGCGGTCGGCGGCGGCGAGGGCGACCTCGAAGTCGCCGGCGCCGAGCGCGCGCACCGAGACGCTGGCGAGGCGATCGGCCTGCCGGTCGCGCGCGCTGCGCGGCGCTCCGCGGCTCAAAGGCCGGAGCTGCGCATTCGCCGCACTGCCCAGGAGCGCGCCGGCGATCACCAGGGGAATGACGTGCCTTCGCATGATCGCCAATCGAGCAAGAACGCGACCACTGACAACAAGGCGGAACGGGGCCCCGGCCGGGGAGCGATCGGCGCCACCCCCGAGGATCGGCTCGCCGCGATCGCCCTGCGGCGATGCGCTCGGCCTGCCTCCGACCGTCGCCGCCGGTGGCACGTCGATTGCGCCTCTCCAATCGGCTGCTCGCCGTGGATTGGGCCTCGGAATCGGCATGAAAGAAGAGGTCCCCGTCGAATTCGAAGGGCGGAGCCTGCGGCTCTCCAGGCTCGACAAACCCCTTTATCCGAGCGGCTTCACCAAGGCCCAGGTCATCGACTACTACCGGCGCGCGGCGCCGTCGCTCCTGCCGCATTTGAAGGATCGCCCGCTCACGCTCAAGCGCTATCCCGAAGGGTCGATGGCCGAGTTCTTCTACGAGAAGAACTGCCCGGCGCACCGCCCGCGCTGGTTCAAGACGGCGCCCGTGTGGAGCCGGCACAGGGGGGCGACGATCAACTATTGCCTCGTCGACGACACCGCCTCGCTCGTCTGGGTGGCGAACCTCGCGTCGCTCGAGCTGCACACCTCGCTCTCGCGCGCGGCGCGGATCGGGGAGCCGACGATGGTGGTGTTCGACCTCGACCCGGGCGCGCCCGCCGAACTCCTGGACTGCGCGCGCGTCGCGCTGCGATTGCGCGACGTCCTCTCGGGGCTCGGGCTGCAATCATTCGCCAAGACGTCGGGCAAGAAGGGCATTCAGGTGTACGTGCCGCTCAATACCCCGACCAGCTACGACGAGACGAAGCCCTTCGCGCACGCGGTGGCGATGCTCCTCGAGCAGGAGGATCCGGCGCGGATCACCTCTTTGATGAAGACCGAGCTGCGGCGGGGAAAGGTGTTCATCGATTGGAGCCAGAACGACGAGCACAAGACCACCGTGTGCGTCTATTCGCTGCGCGCCGAGCCGCGGCCCACCGTCTCGACGCCGGTCACCTGGGACGAGGTGGCGGGCGTGGCGGAGGACGGGCGGCGCGAAGCGCTGGTGTTCGAGGCGCCCGAGGTGCTGCGCCGGATCGAGCGACACGGCGACCTCTTTTCCCCGGTATTGACCCTCCGGCAGCGGCTGCAGCCGGCGGCGCAGCGCTCGTGGCGGCGCCCCGAGGGGGAGCGGCTCCGCGAATACGGGCGAAGGCGCCATTTCGAGGTGACGCCGGAGCCTGCCCCGGCCGAGGTGGCGGCGCGCCCCGGCGAGCCGCCGCGCTTCATGGTCCACAAGCACCACGCTCACCGGCTGCACTACGACTTGCGGCTCGAGATCGACGGCGCGCTCGCCTCCTGGGCGGTGCCCAAGGGGCCGAGCGTCGATCCGGCCGACAAGCGCCTCGCCGTCGAGACGGAGGACCATCCGGCCGAATATGGCGAGTTCGAAGGGCGGATTCCCGACGGCGAATACGGCGCCGGGGATTCGCTGATCTGGGACCGCGGAACCTGGCAGTCGGTGCCGCCGGGCGAGGAGGCGGAGCAGCGGCGGCGGGGGCGGATGTCGATCGAATTGCACGGCGAGAAATTGCGCGGGCGCTGGCACCTCGTCCGCACCGGGCGCCGTGATTCATCCGGCGCGGGAAAGACGCAATGGCTGCTGTTCAAGGCCAAAGACGAGGAGGCCAATCCCGGTTTCGACATCGTCGCCGCGCGGCCGGAGTCGGTGCGAAGCGGCCGCGTCCTGACGCGCGGCCCCGAGAGCGCGCGCACCCTGCGGGCCATCCACCCGCCGCCCGAGCGCCTCCTCGAAACGGTCTTTCCACCGATGCTGGCGACGCTCGTGAAGGCCTTTCCGCCCGACGACGAGCACTGGACCTACGAAATCAAATATGACGGCTTTCGCTGCCTCGCCGCGCGATCGGGCGACCGCGTGGCGATGTGGAGCCGCAACCGGCTCGACCTCGCGGGGCGCTTCCCGCGCGTTGCCCGCGCCATTGGCGAGCTGGTGATCGGCGAGGCGGTGCTCGACGGAGAGGTGGTGGCGCTCGACGCCGAGGGGCGGCCCCGCTTCGAGGCGCTCCAGCGCGGCGAGCCGGAGGTGATGGTCTGCTTCGACCTCTTGTGGCTCGACGGCGAGGACCTGCGGGCGCGGCCGCTCGAGGAGCGGCGCGATCTCCTGGAGAGCGTGCTCGGCAATGCGCCCGAGGTGCTGCGGCGAGCGGAGCGATTGCCGGGACCGGGGAGAGCGGCGGTCGAAATGGCGGCGGCTCGATCGCTGGAGGGGCTGGTCGGAAAGCGGCGCGGATCGAAATACGAGGGGCGGCGCTCGGCCTCCTGGCTCAAATTGAAACTGGCCAATTCGCAGGAGGCGGCGATCGTCGGATACACGACCATCGAGGGGGCGTCCGACCAGATTGGCGCGCTCCTGGTGGCGGTGCGCGAGCGCGGGGTGCTGACCTATGCGGGCAAGGTGGGAACGGGCTTTTCGACGGCGCAACGGAAGGATCTCTTGCGGCTGCTTCGCGACGACGCCGTCGACGCGCCGGCATTCGCGCGCGCGACGCGGATGAAGCGCGCCGTGTTCGTGCGGCCGCGCCACGTCGCCGAGGTGCGCTTCGCCGAGTGGACCGCCGACGGGCTGCTGCGGCAGCCCTCGTATCAGGGGCTGCGCCCCGACAAGTCCGTCGACGAGGTGGTGCGCGACCGCCCCTGATTCCGCGATCGGCGAATCACTCGCGGTGGCGCGGCATGGACGGGACGCCGCTCGCCTCGGGGCTGGAGGGCTCCGCGATCGCGTAGCGCGCGGGCAGCGTCTCCTCGCTGTCGTCGGGGCCGCGGCCCACGATCTCCGCCTCGCCGCCGGGCGGCGGGAAGTCTTCGGCCTCGGTGGTGTGCTCGATCGCGCGCCGCACCTCCGGGTCGAGGAGGTCCCACCGGACGAGCACCTTCTTGGCGGCCACCTTCTCGACGGCGTCGAGCGGGATCCGGAAGTCGCCGGCGCCCTCGATGTCCACGACCAGCGTCGGGGCGCTCGCGGACAGATCGAGCCGCCGCACCGCGCCGAAGGAATCCGCCCCGTCGGCCAGGAATACCGGATAGCCCACTTCGATCAAAGGCAGTCGCCGCGCCATTCGCCCGTCGTCTCCTCGTGAATGGCAATATGCGGCCCGCGCGCGCGGAAACGAGGCCGGTTGGGGCCGGCGAGCAGACTACGGGGCCGGCGCCGAGACGTGGCGGAAGTCCACCACCTGCGCGACCAGCTCCGACACCGCGCCCTCGACGGCGGTGAGGATCCCGCCCGCCCCGGCGATCGGCTCGCGCATCGGCACCGCGCCGAAGGAGAGCAGGCGCCCGGTGGCGTCGGACTCGGCGGCGACCTCGAGGTCGCGGAGCAGCCCCGCGGCACCCAGCGCGGCGACGCCGTGCCCGACGCCGCACACCACGCGCCCCGAGGCGTGGAGCGCGCGCAGGAGGTCGGCGAGCGCGCGACTCCGCGACAGCGCCTCGCCCGGCCCGTCGAGGACGATCGCCGCGTCGAGCTGCGCCGGCTCGAGCTCGTGGATCGCCGCCTGGGCGGTGACGTGGCTGCCGGCGGTGCCCTCCCACCGGCCGCGCCCGGGCGCCGCGACGAGGGGCGTCAGGCCATGCGCCTCCAGCGCCGTGACGAGGTCGAGCAACGGTCCGCCGGGGAAACCTTCGCCCGGGATGATCACCGCGATCGGGTCGTCTTTCACCGCGCCTCCCTCCTCTCGCCTCCGCTGGTCGCGTCGATCGGCAACGCACGGCGCGTGCCCGCGAACGACTCGCGTTCAGACCGTGGGGAAGGTGGCGCTCTCGTCGGTGGGCACGGCGATCGCTCCGTGTGCGTCGTCGGGGACGAGCTGCCGGAGCTGCCACGCGTGGAGCTGCAGGCGCCGCTCGGCGGAGTTCACGAGGTCGCGCATGCGGGCGACGATCATGCACGCGGTGACGATCAC
This sequence comes from Myxococcales bacterium, assembly GCA_021784515.1. GTDB lineage: Bacteria > Myxococcota_A > Polyangia > Palsa-1104 > SHYY01 > SHYY01. Next base: position 8,149 of record JAJXSP010000243.1, read on the forward strand.
GCCGAGGTGGACGAGGACCAGGAAGATGTGCGACGGCACGGCGGCGAGGTCGAGCATCTGCGACGTGATGATGATCGCGCCGTCGCGGAACTGGTAGGAGACCGGCAGGACGCCCGCCACCTGGAGCGCGATGGGCACGAGCAGGGTGAGGCAGCCCACCACCAGCACCAGGGCGCGCCGCGAGCGATCGCGCGCGGCCATGAAGCTCATCGCGTTCATCGCCGCGAGGCTCGGCAGGAGCACGAAGGGACCGAGCACGAAGCTGGTGCTCACGACGGCGAGCGAGCTGAAGAGGAGCAGCCGGAAGGAGACGTGTCCGGCGCGGACGGGGCGGCGCACGAGGCCGAAGCAGGTGATCGCCGAGGCGACGAACGCCGCTCCCGACAGCGCCAGGAGCGAGTAGTTGCGCACGCCCATCCAGAGCAGGAGCGGCGCGAAGAGAAACCAGCTGAGGTAGTGGTAGGCGCCCGAGCGGGCGCGGACACGCTGCTCGCGCCGGGCAAAGGCGGCGCGCTCCTCCTTCGCCTCGGCCGGCAGCTCGTGCGGCGGCGAGGTGAGCAGCCGGATCAGGGTGCGCTTCGCCAGCGCGTGCTCCGGATCGAGGGCGAGGGTGCGGCCGACCTCGAGCAGCGCGCGGCTCCGCGCGCCGAGGTCCCCCCCACTCGCGAGCGCGCCGTCGGCGGCCCTCTCGGCGGCCTGCGCGTGGCGCTCGGCGATCTCGCGGCGCAGCGCCGCGTCGCGATCTCCGTCGAGGAACCGCTCGATCGCCTGGTTGAGCTGGCGTGCCGAGGCGAAGCGCTGGGCGGGATCGAGGTTCGTCGCGCGGACGCAGATCGCTTCCAGCTCGGGCGGCACGCCGCGCTCGGGGGCGCGCACCGAGGGGCGCGCGTCGGCGCCGGCGAGCGTGCTCGACATCGCCGCCCTGGCGCTGCGCAACGTGTGGAGCGGCTGCAGCGCGAGCAGCTCGAAGAGGATCGCGCCGAGCGCGTA
>JAJXSP010000244.1 GCA_021784515.1 Myxococcales bacterium
GAGGCGAAGGCGAGCGCCTCGGCCATCGCCCAGTCGAGCGGCTGCTCGCCGCGGCCCATCGCCGCCCGCGCGTCGAGGAGCCGGCGCACCTTCGGGTGGGCGTGGAAGCCGGCGGGCAGCGTGGTGAGGCGCTCGGCGAGCTGCGCCAGGCGCTCGCGCGGCACGCCGGTTTCGACCTCGGGCACGTCGCGATCGGGGCCGCCCGCCCAGCTGCGCCACACGCCGCGCCCCGCGGAGACGATCGGCCGCGGCCCGCGCTCGCGGGTGAACTCCTCGTCGAGGCGGCGGTGCTCGCGCGTCGCGAACGCGTCCACCTCCTCCTGCGTCACGACGCCCTCGGCGATGAGGCGCCCCGCGTACAGCCGGCGCACCGTCGGGTGGCGCTCGATCTGGCGGTAGAGGCCGGGCTGGGTGAAGGCGGGCTCGTCGCCCTCGTTGTGGCCGTACTTGCGGTAGCAGAACAGATCGACCACCACGTCGCTCGAGAAGCGCTCGCGGTAGTCCATCGCGAGCGCCACCACGTGCGCCACCGCGTCGGGCTCGTCGCCGTTGACATGGAAGATCGGCACCTGGATCGCCTTGGCGATGTCGGTCGGGTACGGCGTGGAACGGTAGGCCTTGGGCAGCGTGGTGAAGCCGATCTGGTTGTTGACGATGACGTGCAGCGTGCCGCCGGTCTTGTAGCCGGGCAGGTGCGAGAGGTTGAGCGTCTCGCTCACCAGGCCCTGGCCGGCGAAGGCGGCGTCGCCGTGGATCAGCACGCCGAGGACGCGGCGGTGCTCCTCGTCGCCGCGGCGGCGCTGCTTGGCGCGCACGCGCCCCACGACGACCGGGTCCACCGCCTCGAGGTGGCTCGGGTTGAAGGCGAGCGAGAGGTGCAGCCGGTGGCCGTCGCGGGTCACGCGGTCCGACGAGAAGCCGAGGTGGTACTTCACGTCGCCGCCGCCGAACATCGACTCGGGATCGAGGTCCTCGAACTCGGCGAACAGGTCGCCCGCGCGCTTGCCCATCACGTTGGCGAGCACGTTGAGCCGCCCGCGGTGCGCCATCCCGATCACCACGTCGTCGACGCCCTGCCTGCCCGCGCGCTCCAGCGTCAGCTCGAGCAGCGGCACGAGGCTCTCGCCCCCTTCGAGCGAGAAGCGCTTCGTGCCGACGTACTTCGCGTGGATGAAGCGCTCGAACGCCTCGGCCGCGGTCAAAAGCCCGAGCACGTGGCGGCGCGTCGCCGGGTCGAGGTCGGGGCGGTTCTCCGTCGGCTCCATGCGCTGCTGCAGCCACGCTCGCTTCTCGATCGAGGTGATGTGCATCATCTCCACGCCGATGGCGCCACAGTAGGTGGCGCGCAGGCGGCGCAGGATCTCGCCGAGCGGCGCGGCGTCGATCCCGTACAGCCCGCCCGACGGGACGACGCGCTCGAGGTCGGCGTCGGTGAACCCGTAGCTCGCCGGCTCGAGGTCGGGGTGGGGCTCGGGCGGCGCGTGCTCGAGCGGGTCGAGCCGCGCGGCGAGGTGGCCGCGGGCGCGGTGGGCGTTGACCAGGCTCGGAACCTGGAGCAGGCGCCCGTCGGAGATCGCGGCGGCCGATGGCGCGGCGGCGGGCGCGGCGGCCTCGGCCAGTCCGTCGAAGAGCGCGCGGAAGCTCGGGTCGACCGCGCGCGGGTCCTCGCGCCAGCGCTCGTAGAGCGCGTCGAGGAAGGCGAGGTCGTTGGCGAATGGAAGCGGGTCGAGCGCCATCGGGTCCCCCTACCGTCCCGCCCGCAGCCGTGACGAACGGCCGCCCGGTCCGCGGAAAATCGTTGCGCGATTCTCTTTCCGGGTATAACAGCGCGTGCAAAATAGCCCGTCACGCCGCCCGGCGCGTCGGTGCATCAGGCTCGCGCGGGCCAGGGGCCGCGCCGAAAGGAAAGCGCTCATGATCAGGCTCACACGTACGATGCTACTCCTCGCCGCGCCGCTCGCCGTCTTCGGCTGCTCCGGTGGGCAGGGCGGCGCCAGCTCGGGAGGCGCGGTCACCCTCGCCTCCGACGACGAGAAGACCCTCTACGCCCTCGGCCTGATCGTGGGGCGGAACCTGAGCAGCTTCAACCTCACGCCGAAGGAGCTCGACATCGTCAAGGCGGGCATCGCCGACCAGGTGCAGGGCAAGAAGCCGCAGGTCGAGCTGGAGCAGTTCGGCCCGAAGGTGGGACAGCTCAACCGCTCGCGGCAGAACCAGAAGGCGGAGGGCGAGAAGTCGAAGTCGAAGGAGTTCCTCGCGCAGGCGGCCAAGGAGCCGGGCGCGCAGACGCTGCCGTCGGGGCTGGTCTTCAAGACGGTCGCCCCCGGCAACGGCCCGAGCCCGAAGGCGACCGACCGCGTGAAGGTGCACTACCACGGCACGCTGATCGACGGCACGGTGTTCGACAGCTCGGTGAAGCGCGGCACGCCGGCGGAGTTCGGGCTCAACTCGGTGATCCCGTGCTGGACCGAGGGCGTCCAGAAGATGCACGTCGGCGAGAAGGCCAAGCTGGTGTGCCCGTCGACGATCGCCTACGGCGACATGGGCCGTCCCCCGACGATCCCGGGCGGCGCGACGCTGATCTTCGACATCGAGCTGCTCGGCATCGAGCAGGCTCCGCCGACGGCGCCCGGCGCGCCCGGCGCGCCCGGCGCGCTCCCCGGCGCCACGATCAACCTCGGCGGCCCGCACGGCTCGCTGCCGCCGGGCGCGATGCCGGCTGGTCACCCTGGCATGCCGCCGGGCGCGATGCCGGCCGGTCACCCGGGCATGCCGCCGGGCGCGATGCCGGCCGGTCACCCGGGCATGCCGCCCGCCGCCGCTCCGCCCGCGGCCAAGTAGCCCCCTCCTCCCGCTCTGCTCCGCCGCAGGCCACGTCGTTGACGTCGACGTGGTTCTGCGGTCGGATGCCTGTCATGGCAGGCACCCCCGACAAGAAGCTCCGCCTGCTCCTGGTGAACCCGCGCCAGGAGCTGCGCCACTACGCGCTCCAGGACGAGCTGGCCCGCCTGCTCGGCAAGCAGCGGCTGATGCCGACCTACGCGCTGCCGATCGTCGCCGCGCTCACGCCCGACCACTGGGAGGTGCGGATCGTCGACGAGGACCTCGGCGAGGCGATCCCCGACGGGGAAAAGCCCGACCTCGTCGGCATCACCTCGATCAATGCGACCTGCCGGCGCGCCTTCGAAATCGCCGACCGCTTCCGCGCCGACGGCGTGCCGGTGATCCTCGGCGGGGTGTTCGCCTCGTCGCGCCCCGACGCGGCGCTCGAGCATGCCGACGCGGTCGTCATCGGCCCCGCCGAGCCGGTGTGGGCACAGTGCCTCGGCGACCTGGAGGCCGGCCGCCTGCAGCGACGCTACGCAGGCGCCGAGCGCTTCGACGCGCGCACCAGCCCGCGCCCGCGCTGGGACCTGGTGGACCTCCGCAAGGTGATGTCCGTCGAGGTCCGCGCCTCCACGGGCTGCCCGTACGACTGCGAGTTCTGCCTCGTGCCCCAGCTGTTCGGTCGCAAGATGAGCTTCCGCGACGTCGACGAAGTGGTGGCGGAGATCGCCTCGCTGCCGCTCAAGATGCTCAACTTCGTCGACGACAACCTCACCATCCGCAAGCCCTACGCGCGCGAGCTCATGGCGAAGATGAAGGGGCTCGGCGCGCAGTGGGTCTGCCAGTCGAGCCTCGACGTCGCCGACGACCCGGAGCTGCTCGCCGCGATGGCCGAAGCCGGCTGCATCTACGTCGTGATCGGCTTCGAGTCGCTCAACCCGGCGAGCCTGCGCGAGACGGGCAAGAAGCAGAACGCGATCGAGCGCTACCGCGAGGCGATCAAGAAGATCCACGCTGCGGGCATCCAGATCATCGCCTCGTTCGTGGTGGGCTTCGACTCCGACACCGCCGAGGACTTCGACCGCATCGTGCAGTTCACGCACGACAACGACCTCGCCTTCGTGATGCTCCACCTGCTCACCGTCGTCGAGGGGACGCGCCTGCACGCCCGCATGGAGCGCGAAGGGAGGCTGTGCGCGATCGACCCCGCGCTGCTCACCGGGTCCTTCCCCTCGATGCACTACTACAATTTCTCGCAAATCGAGATATTCAACAAATACTACGAAACCCTCGAGCGGATCTACTCCGTCGAAGCGGCGCGCAAGAAGGCGCGCTCGCTGTTCGGGACGGGGGCGTTCCAGGTCGAGCGGCCGGGCCCCGTCGGGGCGTGGGCGAAGCTGGCCTCGTCGATGACCGTGCTGCGGCGGTTCGTCTTCACCGGCGACCGCGAGAAGCGGCGGCTGTTCCGGGAGCTGTTCGCGCTGGCGCGGCAGAAGAAGGTGGCGATGTCGTCGGTGGTGCTGTTCCTGCTGACGATGGAAGGCTTCCGCGATCACCTCGCGGCGGCGCGGCTGCGGCACGACGAGATGCGCGCGCGGATCGCCGCCACCGATCGCGGGCCGTGGCGTCTCGTCGAGGGCGCCGCTCCCCCGCCGCCGCGGCCGCTCGACCGCGCCTGCTCCGAAGGCGCCAAGAGCGCCTGACGCGATGGTGACGCTCGACTTCGCCGCCGGGACGATCGAGGTGCGTGGCCTCGTCGAGGGTACTCCCGTGCTGCCGCCCTGTTGCCGCTGGGACCCGCGCACCGCGTGCCACCGCGCCGAGGCGATCGCCTACGCCGACGTGGTGCGCGCGCTCCACGGGAAGATCGAGTACGAGGACCGCGCGCGCCGCTACCCGACGCTCGACGACGGCGCCCGCGTGCATCGCGAGCCGAGGCCCTATCAGGCCGAGGCGCTCGCGGCGTGGCGCGCGCGACGAGGTCGCGGGGTGGTGGTGCTCCCGACGGGCGCCGGCAAGAGTCACGTCGCGGCGATGGCGATCGACGCCGCGCGCCGCGCCACCCTCGTCGTCGCGCCCACGCTCGATCTCGTGCGCCAGTGGTACGACCTGCTCCGCACCACCTTCGCGCAGCCGGTCGGCGTCGTCGGCGGCGGCGACTACGAGGTGCACCCGCTCACCGTCACCACCTACGACTCGGCGCACCTGCACATGGAGCACCTCGGCGCGCGCTTCGGGCTGATCGTCTTCGACGAGTGCCACCACCTGCCCGGCGCCGCCTACGCCCTCGCCGCGCGGATGTGCCTCGCGCCGTACCGCCTCGGCCTCACCGCCACGCCCGAGCGCCCCGGACAAAGTGGCGGGCGCGACGCCGTGCTGGACGAGCTCATCGGGCCCGTCGCCTACCGCAAGGACATCGTCGAGCTGTCCGGCGACTACCTGGCCGACTACGACACCGAGCGCGTCGTCGTCGAGCTGTCGCCCGCCGAGCGCGCCGAGCACGACGCCGAGCGCGGGATCTACCGCAACTTCGTCGAGAAGAACGGCATCCGCATGTCGAGCCCCTCGGGCTGGACCGAGTTCATCATGCGCTCGGCGCGCACCGTCGAGGGGCGGCGCGCGATGCAGGCCTACCGTCGCCAGCGCGAGCTGGCCTTGTGCGCCCCCGCGAAGCTCGACTACGTCGAGCACCTGCTGCACGTCCACCGCGCCGACCGCGCCATCCTCTTCACGCAGGACAACGCCACCGCCTACGCCGTCTCGCGCCGCTTCCTCGTCCCGGCGATCACCCACCAGACGAAGGTGCGCGAGCGCAGCGAGATCCTCGCGCGCTTCTCCGAGGGGACCTACGGCGCGGTCGCCACCTCGAAGGTGCTCAACGAGGGCGTCGACGTTCCCGACGCGAACGTGGCGATCGTGATCTCGGGATCGGGCTCGGTGCGCGAGCACGTACAGCGCCTCGGACGCATCCTGCGCAAGCGCGGCGACAAGCGCGCCACGCTCTACGAGCTGATCTCCGCGAACACCAGCGAGACCTTCACCAGCGAGCGGCGACGGGAGCACGTTGCTTACCGCTGATCTCGTCCGCGTGCGCCGCCGCGGCGGCGAGCTGCACCTCGTCCGCCTCGACGACAGCGCCCGTGAACGCGCCGAGGAGCTGGCCGAGGCGCTGCTCGACCTCGCGCGCGATCACGTCGGGCGCACCCGCGGCGAGCTCGAAGAGGCGATGGCGCAGCTCGAGGTGACGCCGGGCGAGCAGCGCATCGCCGACGGGCTGCGCAAGCTGATCGACGACCGCTGCACCTTTGACGTCCCGGGCGGCGCCGAGCCAGAGGAGCTGCGCCGCGCGCTGTTCGAACGCGCCGCGGCCGCGCGCAGGGCCGTCCCCGCCGACGGGCGCTTCGATCGCGACGCGATCCTCGACGAGGTGGCCCGCGCTCGCGGCCTCGACGGGCCCGCGCTCGAACGGCTGCTTTATTCCGACCTCCGCGCCTCGCACGTGCTCAAGGCGATCGATCCGATCCCGGCGCGCGCGCTCGCCCTTGGCTACGACCTCGCGCAGGCGCAGGCGGTGCTGCTGCGCGCCGTGAAGGTGGTGGTCGACGTGGAGTGCGGCTCGCCCGGCGCCGCGCGCGCGCTGTTCCGCAAGCTGAAGTTCCTGCGCCTGCTGCACACCATCTCGCCCTCGCCGAAGGGCGGCCACCGCATCACCATCGACGGCCCGCTCTCCCTCTTCGAGGCGGTGACGCGCTACGGGCTGCAGCTCGCCCTCGCCCTGCCCGCCTTCACGGCGTGCGATCGCTGGGCGCTCGAGGCCGACCTCCGCTGGGGCAAGGAGCGCCAGCGGCTCACCTTCCGTCTCGACGGCGAGCGCGAGGCGCGTCCCGAGCCCGCCCGGCTCCCCGACGAGATCGCCGCCCTCCTCGAGAGCTTCCGCGCGCTCGGCACGCCGTGGGAGCCCGAGGCCGATGCCGCCATCCTCGAGCTGCCCGGCGTCGGGCTGTGCGTGCCCGACCTCGCGTTCGTGCACCGCGAGACCGGCGAGTGCGTGTTCCTCGAGGTGCTCGGCTACTGGAGCCGCGAGGCGGTGTGGCGGCGCGTCGAGCTGGTCGAGCACGGGCTGCCGCACAAGATCCTGTTCGCGGTGAGCGAGCGGCTGCGCGTGAGCGAGGCCGCGCTGCCGTCCGACGGCGAGCTGCCGGGCGCGCTGATCGTCTACAAGGGCACCCTCTCCGCGCGCGCTGTCGCCGAGCGGATCGAGCGCCTCTCCCGTCGCTGACCGGCAACTCCGCGGTTGACATCGCGATGTGCGCCAACAATGGCCAGGCCTGCGGCGGCGCGAATCCGGCCTGCTGCCAGGGACTCACCTGCAACGGCCAGGGAGTCTGCGCCTCGCCCGACAATCGCAAGCCGATCGGATCGGCGTGCACCATGAACGCAGAATGCCTCACCGGTCTGTGCCTCAGCGTGCCGGGCTACTCGGGCATGTACTGCTCCACCGCGTGCAACATGAGCACGACCTGCCAGCAGCTGTCGCCGGACTTCTGGTGCATCGCCGGACAGGGCGCCAACTTCTGCCAGCCGAACTGCAACACCAGCGCGGACTGCCAGGCGATCGGTCCCGACTGGAGCTGTGACAACATCCCCGACATCGAGGGATTGCTGCACGGCGTGTGCGGCGTGTTCAAGAACCTGCCGGAAGGCTACGAGTGCAAGGACAACGCGCAGTGCGCCAATGGCACCTGCAATGGCGCCTTCTGCTCTGCCGCCTGCATCAACGACGCGGCCTGCGGGCAGTACGCGAAGTGCCTGTTGACGCAGGACCAGAGCTATCGCTGCTTCCCGAACTGCAACAACAACAACAACTGCGCCGTCTACGGCCTCGGCCTGACCTGCAAGGCCGCGACGAGCCGCGATAACGCGACGGTGATGATCTGCTCCAACTGACCTGCAAGAACCCCTGATTCAACCCGGCTGTCCGCGCTCCCGCGCCTGCCGCACGAACTCCTCCTCCAGCCGAATCAGACGCTCCTTCGCCTTCGCCCGCGCCGCGGCGATCGGCTCGCCCTCGGCGAGCGGCTGCCGAAGCTCGAAATAATATTTGATCTTCGGCTCGGTCCCCGACGGGCGGAGCGTGATCCGCGAGCCGCCCTCGAGCCCGTACGAAATGACATTCGAGGGCGGCAGGGCGAGCTTCTCGACGCGCCCGGCCCGCCGCGATTCGCCGGCCTCGTAGTCGTTCACCGCCGCCACCGCCAGCTCGCCGATGCGCTCCGGGGGATTGGCGCGGAATCCCTGCATGATGCCGCGAATGGTCGCGGCGCCCTCGCTGCCGGGGAAGGTGAAGCTGCGCTGGTCCGCGACGAACAATCCATGTCTGCGTTGAATCTCCTCCAGGTAGTCGAAAACGGTGACGCCGCGCCGATCGCACCAGGCGGCCAGGTCCGCGAACACCAGCGCCGCGCCGACTCCATCCTTGTCGCGCGCCACCGTGCCAACGGTATAGCCGAGCGCCTCCTCGTAGCCGAACAGGAAATGGGCGCCCTCGTCGCGCAGCCGCTCGAGTGCGCGGTTTCCGATCCACTTGAATCCGGTGAGCGTCTCGTCGTAGCGCGCGCCGAGGTCGGCGGCGATCACCGACAATTGCGCGGACGAAACAATGGTTGTGATCACCAGCGGCTTGTCAGGCAGTGGCCTGGTCTGCGTGAGGAGGTAATGGCCAAGCAGGACGCCGACCTCGTTGCCGGTCAGCGCGCGCAACTTTCCATCGGCGCCGCGGGCCATCACCGCCAGTCGATCGGCGTCGGGGTCGTTGGCCAGCACCAGCGGGGCGCGCTCGCGCTCGGCCAGCGCGGTGCAGAGGTCCATCGCGCCAGGCTCCTCGGGATTGGGGAAGCGCACCGTCGGGAAGGCGCCGTCGGGCTGCTGCTGCTGCGCCACCGGGAGGAGGCGCGAAAAACCCGCCTCGGCGAAGGCGCGCTCGATCCACGCCCCGCCCACGCCGTGCATCGCGCTGTACACGATCGGAAGGTCGCACGGCGACGGGTGCAGCCGCAGCGCGAGGATCGCCTCCACCCAGGCGCGGCCGACCTCGTCGCCGAGCGGGCGCACCAGCACCGCGTCGGGCGAGGCGAGGTGCACCTGGTTGGCCGGCTCGACGGCGTCGATCGCCGCGGCGATGCCGCGATCGTGCGGCGGGATGATCTGCGCCCCGTTGCCCCAGTAGACCTTGTAGCCGTTGTACTCGGGCGGATTGTGGCTGAGATCG
>JAJXSP010000245.1 GCA_021784515.1 Myxococcales bacterium
GCCGTCCGGCGCTTCGCCGTCGCCGACGCCGAGGGGCTGTTCATCGATACGCTCGGCATGGCGCAGCTCGGCCTGCCCGACCTCGAGAGCTACGCCGCCGAGGGGCCCGACGCCGACGCCGTGGCGGCGTGGCTGCGCAAGCTCGCGCTCTACCTGGCGCAGCAGGGCGCGCCGATCCGATCGGGCGACACCCTCGACGGACCCGACGAGCGCCCGGTGGTGGCTCGCGAGGACGAGGCCACCGTCGAGCCGCGCCGCCCGGTGATCCGCTTCACGCCCGTCTGATCAGGCGAGGCGCAGCGAGAACGACGCGCCGCTCGGCTCGACCGGCTCGTAGACGAGGTCGCCCCCGTGCAGCCGCGCCACGATCCGCGCCAGGTGCAGCCCGAGACCGAGGCCGCGCTCGGGCCGCCGCGGCTCGTCGCGCTGGGGCACCTGCGGCTCGAACAGCGACGCGCGCTCGTCGATCGGAACGCCGGTCCCGCGGTCGGTGACCGTCACCGTCGGCGCGGGGCCGTCCGTCACGGTCACCTCGATCGGCGAGCCCTTCGGCGTGAAGCGCGCCGCGTTGTCGATGAGGTGCTCGATCGCCTCGCCGAGCCGCTGGCGGTCGGCCTCGACCGGGATCTCGCGGGGCGGCGCGCGGAAGGCGAGGTCGCCCTGCCGCCCTTCGCCGGCGTGCTCGGTCGCGCTGCGCGCCAGCTCGACGAGGTCGGCGGACTCCCGCACCAGCTGGAGGCGGCCCTCGCGGGCGCGCGTGTAGTCGAGCAGCTCGTTGATCATCCGCGCCAGGCGACCGACCTGCCGTCGGAGCTGCTGCACGCTCTGCTGCTCCACGGGCTGGCCGCGCTTCACCCGCGTCTCGATCAGGTAGCAGACCATCCCGAGGACGTGGAGCGGGTTCTTCAGCTCGTGCGAGGCGAAGGAGAGCAGCTCGTCGTTCGCGGCGACCGTCCGCTGCAGCTCCTCGGCCCGACGGGTGTCGCGCCCGACGACCACGGTGGCGCCGCGCGCCTTCACCGCGCGCACCTCCCACGGGGCGCCCGCGGCCGTCACGGAGACCGGTTTGTCGAGCGCCGAGCGGGCGAGGCCCGGAAGGTCACGCAGCGCCGCGGCCGGCCCGTTCGCGGAAACGCTCCCGTCCTCGCCGACGACCGCGACGGCGATCCCCGCCGCCCCGAGCGCGGCGGCCAGCGCGTCGCCGTCGATCTTCGCCATGGCTGGACTTATATGAGGCCGCCGGCGGCGCGGTCAACGGTGTCGATGGCCTGAGGGCCCGATCGGGAACAACTTGCTCAGTCGAGCCGCCGATCCATCCCGACCGACCCACTTCTCGGCCTTCGGCCTCCCCATCCTTCGGTGGGGCCCCAGGCTCGTCGGTCACTTGCAGAGAGCAAGCTCCCTCGTCGCGCCTCGCCGGATCGGGGGCCTCGACGCCCATCCTGGATCAACTTGTTCCTGATCGGGCCCGTACCGCTCTCCCTCGACGGAGAGGCGGCCGCCGACGGCGGAGCGCGGGGCACCTTGACCGCGAAACCATCCTTTGGCAAACATATGAACATGTATTCATGCTTGGTCGCGGGGCGTCCCTCGTGAGCGCGCGCGTGCGGGCCTCCCGCAAGGCGACGCGGAAGCCGGTCCACCGAGCCCCGCCGGCCGTGGCGCCGCTCGCGGGCGGCGAGCTGGCCCTGATCGCCGAAACCTTCAAGACGCTCTCCGACCCGACTCGCCTCCGCATCCTCGTCTCCCTCGGCGGCGGCGAGGCATGCGTCCACCACCTCTGCGAGCACCTCGCGATGAGCCAGCCGGCGGTCTCGCACCAGCTGCGGCTTCTCCGCTCGGCGCGCCTCGTGCGCGCCCGGCGCGCCGGCCGCGAAATCTACTACGCCCTCGACGACGACCACGTGATGCTCCTCATCGCCCAGGCCCGTTCGCACGCCGGGCACGGGGACGACGGCCACGGAGAAGACGGCCACGGAGAAGACGATCGATGAGCGCGCGCCACGATCACCCCCATGGCGGCGCTGCGGCCCACGCCGCCGCCCACCGCGAGGGCCGCGCCGGCGAGGAGCGGCGCGTGGTGCTGGTCCTCGCGCTGACCGCGCTGATCCTCGGCGTCGAGGTCGCCGGCGGCCTGGCCTCGCACTCGCTGGCGCTGCTCTCCGACGCCGGCCACATGCTCTCCGACGTGGCGGCGCAGGTGCTCTCGCTGGTCGCGCTGAAGATCGCGGCGCGCCCGTCCGAGCCGCGGCGCACCTACGGCTGGTATCGCGTGGAGATCCTCGCCGCGCTGGTCAACGGGGTCGCGCTCATCGTCCTCGCCGCCGGCATCGTGTGGTCGGCGGTGGGGCGCCTGCGCGGCGGCGAGGCGCAGATCCAGACCGGCATCATGATCACCGTCGCGGCGATCGGCCTTGCCGCGAACCTCCTCGCCGCGTGGCTGCTCCACGGTGCCCAGAGCCTCAACGTGCGCGGCGCCTACCTGCACGTGCTGACCGACTCGCTCTCGTCGGTGGCGGTGGTCGCGGGCGGCGTCGTGATGGCGGCCGCGCACGGGCTGTACTGGCTCGACCCGGTGCTGTCGATCGCGATCGGGCTGTTCGTGGTGTGGAGCGCGTGGCGCCTGGTGAGCGAGGCGGTCGACGTGCTGCTCGAGAACGTGCCGGCCGAGGTCGACCCGAGCGCGGTGGGCGCGGCGATCGGGCGCTGCGTCGGCGTGCTCGAGGTGCACGACCTCCACATCTGGACGATCACCTCCGGCCTCTACGCGCTCTCGGCGCACGTGGTGGTGGCGAGCGACGACCTCCACCGCAACGACGAGGTGCTCACCGAGGTGAAGCGCGGACTGATGGGTGGCTTCCGCATCAGCCACACAACGATCCAGATCGAGACCTCGCGCTACGAGCACATCGGGCACACCTGCGGCGAGACGCTGCCGACGCTCCCCGAGGCTTGACGCTCGCGCCGGCCGGGGCCAATCTGCGCCGCATGCTGTCCCCCGAGGAGCTCGACCGGCTGTTCGAGGAGCTGATCGCGCACCAGCGCAAGCGGGTGCTGGAGTTCGCGCGCCGCCTGAACCCGCGCGCCACCGACGACGACGTGCTCTCGCCGATCGACATCCCCGAGCTGGCCGGCAACGCCGAGTGGAACTACGAGGACGGGCTGCTCCACGGCTACCTCTCGGCGCAGATGGCGGTGCGCGCGAAGGTGCGCGAGCAGCGGTAGCGCCGTCCCTTTTTCCCGACGGGAGCGCGTCGCGCGACGCTTGCGTCCGACCTCGCGCGCCCTACCTGCTGGGGGCGGCGGGGCAGCTTGTTCACCCTCCGGCGCTGCGGCATGATGCGCGCCGGCCGCTTTGAATTTTTTGGCGTCCCCTCTCCACCAGACATCGAGGTCGATCATGAGCGTGACCGAGCGCGTGCGGCAGATCCTCTCCTGGTACTCGTCGGACAACCCGGGCGTGCAGACCAACCTGGCGCGCCTGCTCAGCCACGGCACGCTGGGCGGCACCGGCAAGCTCGTCATCCTTCCCGTGGACCAGGGCTTCGAGCACGGCCCGGCGCGCTCCTTCGCGCCCAACCCGCCCGGCTACGATCCCGACTACCACTTCCAGCTCGCCGTCGACGCGGGCTGCAACGCCTACGCGGCGCCCCTCGGCTTCCTCGAGGCGGGCGCGGCGAAGTTCGCCGGCCAGGTGCCGACGATCCTCAAGCTCAACAACTCCGACTCGCTCGCGAAGATGGAGCCGTGCTCGGCGGTGACCGGCTCGCCGAAGGACGCGGTGCGCCTGGGCTGCTCGGCGATCGGCTTCACCATCTACCCCGGCTCGTCGGCGCGCAACACGATGTACGAGGAGCTGCGCGAGCTGATCCTCGAGGCGAAGAGCTACGGCCTGCCGACGGTGGTGTGGTCGTACCCGCGCGGCTCGAACCTCGCCAAGGAGGGCGAGCAGGCGCTCGACGTGACGGCCTACGCGGCGCAGATCGCCTGCCAGCTCGGCGCGCACGTGGTGAAGGTGAAGCCGCCGAAGGACGTGGTGTACCAGGACGAGGCGAAGAAGGTGTTCGAGAAGTACAAGATCCCGACGGCGACGCTCGCCGACCGCGTGCGCCACGTCGTGCAGTCGTGCTTCGCCGGCAAGCGCATCGTGATCTTCTCGGGCGGCGAGGCAAAGGACACGGCGGCGATCATGGAGGAGATCAGGCAGCTCCACACCGGCGGCGCGTTCGGCTCGATCATGGGGCGCAACGCCTTCCAGCGGCCGAAGAACGAGGCGCTCAAGCTGCTCGCCGACGTGATGGCCGTCTACCGCGGCTGAGAGCTCCCCTCCATTGACAGCGCCCGCGTCGGGTCGACGTTCGTCCCGATGTGCGGACTCTGCGGCTCCTTCGAACCCGCGGCCTCGACGGACCAGCCGACGCTGGAGGCGACGGTCCGTCGCATGGCCGACACGCTGGCCCACCGCGGCCCGGATGACCGCGGCCTCTTCACCGACGCGGCGTCGGGGATCGCGCTCGGGTTCCGCCGTCTCGCGATCCTCGATCTCACTCCCGCCGGCCACCAACCGATGCGCTCGCCCGACGGGCGCTACACGATCGCCTTCAACGGCGAGATCTACAATTTCCGGGCGCTGCGCGACGAGCTCGTGCCGCGCGGCCACGTTTTTTTCGGCCACTCCGACACCGAGGTGATGCTCGCCGCGATCGGCGAGTGGGGCCTGCGCGGCGCGCTCGAGCGCATGAACGGCATGTTCGCCTTCGCGCTGTGGGACGCCCGCAGGCGCACCGTCAGCCTCGCGCGCGACCGCCTCGGCGAGAAGCCGATGTACTACGGCTGGTCGGGCGGCGCGTTCCTCTTCGGCTCGGAGCTGAAGGCGCTCCGCGCGCACCCGCGCTTCGTCGGCGAGATCGACCGCGGCGCCCTCGCGCTCCTGCTGCGCCACGACTACCTGCCCGGCCCGCGATCGATCTACCGCGGCATCTCCCGGCTGCCGCCCGGCACGCTGCTCACCGTCGGGGCGGAGCGGCGCGAGCCGGAGCCCGAGGCGTATTGGTCGATGGCCGAAGTCGCGCGCCGCGGCGAGGCGGATCCCCTGCGCGGCGGCGATCGCGAAATCGTCGACGAGCTGGAGGCCCTGCTCCGCGACGCGGTGAAGCTGCGGATGGAGGCCGACGTGCCGCTCGGCGCGTTCCTCTCGGGCGGCGTCGACTCCTCGACGGTGGTGGCGCTCATGCAGGCGCAGTCGGCCCGCCCCGTCCGCACGTTCTCGATCGGCCTTGTCGAGCGGCGCTTCGACGAGGCGCCCTTCGCCCGGGCGGTGGCCCGTCACCTCGGCACGCAGCACGAGGAGCTGATCGTGCGCCCTGAGGAGGCGCTCTCGGTGATCCCGCGCCTGGCGGCGATCTACGACGAGCCCTTCGCGGATGCGTCGCAGATCCCCACCGTGCTCGTGTCGCAGCTCGCGCGGCGGCACGTCACGGTCAGCCTCTCGGGCGACGGCGGCGACGAGCTGTTCGCCGGCTACCCGCGCTACGCCTCGGCGCGCCGGGTGTGGCGCGCGATCGGCTGGCTCCCCGTCGGCGCGCGCCGAATCGCGGCCGCGGCGATCCGCGCCACGCGCCCTCGCGACCAGAGCCGGATGGCGCGCGTCGCCGGGCTCCTCGCGCAGGCGGGGCGCGAGTCGGTCTACCGGGCGCTGATCCACTACTGGCCGCCCGGCGCCGAGCCGGTGTTGCTCGATCGCGCCGTCGCGCCGCCGCTCGACGAGGAACGCCCCCGGGCGCCGCTCTCCTTCGCCGGCTGGATGATGCTCCTCGACACGGTGACCTACCTGCCGGACGACATCCTCGCGAAGGTGGACCGCGCGAGCATGAGCGTGTCACTCGAGGCGCGCGTGCCGCTGCTCGACCACCGCGTCGTCGACTACGCGTGGCGCATTCCACCGTCGCTGCGCCTCCGCGCGCCAAGCAAGTGGCCGCTTCGCCAGGTCCTCTACCGCTACGTGCCGCGCGCGCTCATCGAGCGGCCGAAGCGCGGCTTCAGCCTGCCGATCGGCGACTGGCTGCGCGGCCCGCTGCGCGACTGGGCGGAGGACCTCCTCGACGCCCGCCGCCTCGACGCCGAGGGGCTGCTCGCCGCGGCGCCGATCCGCGAGCGCTGGCGCGCGCACCTCGACGGCGAGGGCGACTTTGGCCAGGCGCTCTGGGGCGTGCTGATGTTCGAGGCGTGGCTCGCCGCGACGACGACCCGCGCGCACGCCACGGCCTCGGCTGCCGGCTGAATCGCTCCGGAAAGCGAACGGGGCCGACGCCCGAAGGCATCGGCCCCGTCGAGAAACGCGCGCGCTACTGGCAGGTGGCGTTCACGCAGTTCTTCGGCGCGCCGCCGCAGTCCGCCTGCACCTTGCACTGCGGCGTCAGCTCGGCCTGCGAGGCGCAGTAGCCGAGGCGGCAGAGCGGCTGGCCCACGCAGGCGGCGCAGTCGCCGTCCGCCCAGCAGTGGGTGCGGCAGACCGCGTTCACGCACTCCTGGCCGTTCGAGCAGTCCGCGTTGACCTTGCACTGCGGCTTCTTGCGCCAGTCGGGCTGGCAGACGCCGTGGTCGCAGAAGTCGGCCTTGTTGGCGCAGTCGCCGTCGACCATGCACTGCGGGTGGCAGGTGCCGTCGATGCAGACCTTCGGCGCCGCGCAGTCGGCGTTGTACACGCACTGCCCGAGGCCATTCACCGGCGCGAAGCAGAAGCCGTTCTGGCAGACGTCGCCGGTGCCGCAGTCGGCGTCCTTCGCGCACTTGCCGTGGCAGAGGCCGTTTTCGCACTCGCCGGTGCCGCAGTCGGTGTTGAACTGGCACATCATCGCCCCGTCGATGCCGGCCGCGACGCAGGCGCCGTTGGCGCAGCGGTCGCCGTTGGGGCAGTCGCAGTCGCACTTGCACTGCGCGCCCGGCTGCGGCTTCGGCACGCAGGTGTTCCGCGCGAGGTCGCAGGTCGGCGTGGCGGGCAGCTTGTCGCAATCCGCGTCGCTCTTGCACGTGCCCGTCGAGGTGCAGGTGCCGTTGGTGCAGTAGGCGCCCTGGGCGCAGTCGCTGTCCTTCGCGCAATTCGCGGGGCCGGGGACGCAGGTGTTGCGAGCGTCGCACTTCATGCCGATGCCGCAGTCAGCGTCGTTCGCGCACTTCCACGACGGCGAGCACGTGCCGCCCGCGCAGTAGCTGCCCTGGGCGCAGTCGGCGTCGGTCACGCAGGCGCCGCCGCCGTCACCACCGTTGTTCACGCCGCCGTCGCCGTTGTTCGCGACGCCGCCGTCGCCGTTGTTCGCGACGCCGCCGTCGCCGTTGTTCGCGACGCCGCCGTCGGGGCGCCCGCCCTGCGCGGGCATGCAGGAGTGGCGCTTCACGTCGCAGGTCATGCCGACGCTGCAGTCGGCGTCCTGGTCGCAGTAGCCGCCCTCGATGCAGGCGCCCGCGCGAGCGTCGCAGTAGCACCCTTCGTTGCAATCGTTCGAGGTGCGGCAGCTGCCGTTCGGGACCGGGCCGCCGTTCGGACCGCTGCCGCTGCAGCCGTTCTGATCGCAGGAGTAGCAGCCCGTGTCGTCGCAGTAGGTGTAGTAGCCGTTCTTCTGATGATCGCCGCACCCCGTCCAGGCGACGAACGAGAAGAGCGGAAGAATGGAAGACAGGAGCCGCTGCAGCCGCATGGGAAAGCCTCCATCCAGGGTGCGAAGCATCGAACGTTGATCCTAGCTCAGAGCGTTCGGTTTGCCGAGCGACGATCGCCTGGCTTCCGACATAGCCCCAGGCGAAGCAGTTAGCGTGCCACCGACGGTGTAAGGGGGAA
The DNA here is from genome assembly GCA_021784515.1 of Myxococcales bacterium. Lineage (GTDB taxonomy): Bacteria > Myxococcota_A > Polyangia > Palsa-1104 > SHYY01 > SHYY01. Next base: position 7,835 of record JAJXSP010000245.1, read on the forward strand.
CCGGCGCGATCGTGAACGCGCGGTTACGATCGGATCGTGGCCGGCGGTTGGCGATCGGAGAGCCGACCTTCCACCGCCTGGATGGTCTCTTTCAACCCACGGCGGGCGTGAAACCCCAGCTCGCGGGTCGCGCGCGACCCATCCACCATGCAGACGTAGCGGATGTGATCCAGCTCGGGCACCGGGAAGGAGGTGAACCGCCAGCGCCACAGCAGCTCGAGGAGCGACTTCGCGAAGGGGTGCAGGACGGGCAGCCGCCGCCGCCCCAGCTCCTCGAGGATCGCCGAGAGCGGCACCTCGCCCGGCCCGGTGATGTTGAAGATGCCGCGCACGCCCGGCTTGAGCGCGCCGCCGACCGCCTCGACGACGTCCTCCTCGTGGATCACCTGCACCATCGGATCGAAGCCGAGCAACGTCGGCACGAGCGGCAGGCGCAGGTAGTTCGAGGGCGCGTTGTGCACCGCGCCGAGGATGTGCACCGGGCGCAGGATCACCGTCTCCACGTCGCTCGACTTCCAGAAGAAGGAGGAGGCGAGCATGTCCACTTCGATCAGATCGCGGATCGCGGGGAAGTCCTGCGACGCCATCAGCGGCGCGTCTTCGGAGAGGAACTGCGGGTTGTCGGCGCGCGGCCCGTAGACGTTCGCCGACGAGAGCACCACCACCTTGGGCACGTGGTAGGTCGCGCAGGCCTCGAGGAGCCGTTGCGTCCCCTGGACGTTCCACGAGTGGTGCTCCGCCCCCGAGCGCCGCGGGTCGTGCATCACGCCGAGGTGGATCAGCGCCTTCACGTCGCCGGCGCGGAACACGTCGCGCGCCTTCTTGCTGCGCAGGTCCACCTGCACGTGCTCGACGTCGCGCGGCTTGCCCGGAAACCCGCGCCGGTCGATCCCCACGACGGTGCAATCGCCCCGACGGTGGAGGTGGCGAACCAGCAGCCGGCCGAGCCGGCCTGCGATCCCCGTCACGACGATCTTCTCGAGCTTCGGGCTCGCTTTCCGACGCGCCGCCATCAGGTCACCAGAAGACGTGCTTTCGCTGTTTCAGTCCGACCTCGGATCACGCTACTGCGACTCCGCTACCAGAAGACATGCTTCCGCTCTTTCAGCCCGACCTCGGATCACGCTACTGCGACTCCGCTACCAGAAAACGTGCTTCCGCTCTTTCAGCCCGACCTCGGATCACGCTACTGCGACTCCGCTACCAGAAAACATGCTTTC
>JAJXSP010000246.1 GCA_021784515.1 Myxococcales bacterium
GCGGCGATCTCGTTGGAGAACAGGTTCGCCTCGTCGTACGAGACGCGCGCCGCAGCCGGCGGCGCGGCGTGGACGACGGGCCGCTCGATGGCGACGGGCCGCTCGATGGCGACGGGCCGCTCGATGGCGACGGGCCGTCCGACGGCGACGGGCGCGGCCTTGGCGGGCGCGGCCTCGGCGGGCGAGGCCTCGACGGAGGCGGTCTCGACGGCGGCGGCCTTGGCGGGCGCGGTCTCGACGGGGGCCGGCGATGCGGCGACGGGCTCGGTCAGCTCGACGGGCGTCGGAGCGATCTCCGTCGGCTGCGGTGAGCCTGCCCGTCCGTCGACGCGAGCGGCGCGGGGGCGCGACTTCGGGGCGGGAGCCACCAGCTCGAAGAAGAACGGCGTCGCCGGTGCCTTCTTCTCCCGCGCCGTCGCCGGTCTCTTCGGGGCGGCCTTCGCGCCCTTCGCCGCCGACGGCGTCTTCGCCTTCGTCGCCGCCGCGGTCTTCGCCTTGCCCGGCCGCTTCGCCGCCGTCGCGGCGCCCTTCGTCGCGGCGCCCTTCGTCGCGGCGCCCTTCGTCGCGGCGCCCTTCGTCGCGGCGCCCTTCGTCGCGGCGCTCTTCGTCGCGGTGCTCTTCGCCGTCGCGGAGCGCCTCGTCGCAGGCGCCTTCGTCCCGCCCGTCGACCTCGTCTCGGCCTTCCCCGCGCGCCCGCCCTTCGTGGCGCGCGCCTTGGAATCGCCCTTCGAATCGCTCGATCGCTTCATTCGTGACTCTTCACCGGGATGGTTCATTCATTGGGCGTCGGGAGCAGGCTCGTCGCAGCCACCCGCTCCCCGCTTCGCCGCCGCGCCGGCATCTTGCCGCGAGCCGCACAGCGGCCCGCACCCTTCACCGACGGCCGAACTTTAGGGCGCAATTCGGCTGGGTGCAACCAGAACCGCACCGAGGGAGGCTGGGGGCGAGCGGCGGACCTCCGTGCTATCGTGCGCCGCGTGAGATCCGGGTCGTTTCTCGTCGCTGCCGCGCTCTTCGCCCGCACCGCCGCCGCCGCTCCCGCCTCGCCGCCGACGGTGAACACGGCGCCCGCGGCGCCCGACAAGAAGAAGGAGAAGCCGAAGCTGGTGGCGCTGGTGCTCCCCGACACGCGGCGCGTCGTCGGGTACGAGAAAGTCAAGCCCTATGCGTCGCCGGAGTACGAGGCCGAGCCGCCGCTCGAGCCGAGCGAGGCGCGCGTGGTCGAGGTCGTCGACAAGGAGGAGGCGCTCGTGCTGGTGCGCCCCTGGTCCTCGCCCATGATCGGCTCGGTCGTCCCCGGGGCGCGCCTGCCGGTGCGCGGCGTCGTCCACTCCAAGCACACGGGCGGCTGCGCGACGCGGCTGTGGTATGCGATCGATCCCTGGGGGTACCTCTGCAGCAGGTCCGTGCGCCCGACGGCGGAGCCGGCGACGAAGGAGGGCCTGCTGGTCGTCCCCGACGGCGAGCGGCTCCCCTTCCGCTACGTGATGGAGGTGGTCAAGGAGGGCGACAAGGTGCCGCTCTGGGGCTCGCTCGACGACGCGCGCGAGGGGCGCGAGCCGGAGCGCTACCTCGAGCGCGGCGACACCGTGGCGATCCAAAAGACCCTGAAGGTGAACGACGGGCAGGATTACCTCTCCGTCGAGGGCAAGGTGATGCCGGTGAAGGGCAGCATGCCGCTCGGCGGCGCCTCCGAGTGGCACGGCGAGGCGCTCGACGACAAGACGGTCTTCCCGTTCGGCTGGATCACCCCCGACCAGGCGAAGGTGTACGACGAGCCATCGACGAAGAAGAAGCCGCAGGAGACGATCGCCCGGCGCACGCGGGTGGCGATCCTCGAGGAGGCGGGCGAGGGCGGCAAGCGCATGCTCCGCATCGCCGACGGGAAATGGGTGCGCGCCGGTGACGTGAACGAGGTGCGCCGCATCCCGCGCCCGGAGGGCATCACCGCGGCGAAGCAGTGGATCGACGTCGACCTCGGCGAGCAGGTGCTGGTCGCCTACGAGGGCGCCGAGCCGGTGTACGCGACGCTGACCTCGTCGGGGCGCGCCATCCCCACGCCGCGCGGCAACTACCCGATCTGGGGCAAGGTGGCGAGCATCTCGATGAAGAGCCAGCCCTACGAGGACAAGGCCTACTTCGTCAACAAGGTGCCCTGGGTGCTGTTCTTCCAGGCGCACAACGCGATCCACGGCGCCTACTGGCACGACCGCTTCGGCGTGACGAAGAGCCACGGCTGCGTGAACGTGTCGCCGCTCGACGCGCGCCACCTGTTCGAGTGGATCGCACCGTCGCTGCCGGCGGGCTGGAGCGGCTGGCGCCCGGTCGATCTGCTGGCGCAGCCGACGGTGCACATCCGCAATTCGCACCAGAAGAAGGAGCTGATTCAGGAGCGGCCGATCGGCCCTCCCGACAAGGAGCTCGAGGCGCAGAAAATGGAAGAGGCGGAGGAGCGGAGGGCCTTCGACCGAAAGAACGATCTCCCGATCGCGCCGGCGGCGCCGGCGGAGGGAATGAAGCCGTAAGGCGCCCGGCCGAAATAATGTCGCCATTCTCGGCGGTCGAGGCGCCCGATCCGGCGAGGCGCGAGGAGGGAGCCTGCTCTCTGCACGTGACCGACGAGCAACAAGGTCGGTTGGGATGGATCGGCTGCCCAGTTGGCGAGATTGTTTCGGCCGGGCGCCTAAGGCTACTTGCCGGCGTTCACGCGCTCCTTCAGCTCCTTGCCGGGCTTGAAGCTCGGGTTCTTGCGTGCCGGGATCTGGATGGTCTCGCCGGTCTGGGGATTGCGCCCCGCGCGCGCCGCCGATTCGCGGACGCTGAACCGACCGAAGCCGCGCAGGTCGATGTCCTCACCCTTGGCGAGGCCCGCCGAGATCAGATCGAACACGTCCTCGACGATCGTCTGCGCGTTGGCCTTGTTGAGGTGCGCCTTCTCGGCGATCGCATCGACCAGATCGGACTTCTTCATGGGAGCTCCTCCTCGAGGATATGGTGTGGGGGAACGCGAACTCGCGCGGCATCCTAGTGGTCCGGGCAGGAGCGGTCAAGGGCGGGGGAGACACGGTGGCGCGCGTCCGCGCATTCGGCACGGCGCTGGGGGCGCAGCGCTTGCAGCCTCGATCCCGCAAGCCGATGCCCGCGCCCGTCCCGACGTCATCGCTCGTTCCGCTCGTGGATCGCTTCGCGGCCCTCGCCCCCGCGCTGGGGTTGTGCGGCGCATTCCTGGTCGCGCTCGCCGTCTTCACGATCCGCTCCCGCCGAGGCGGAGTGCCGATCGACGCCGAAGTGGCCGCGCGTCCGACGTCGCGCCTCCTCGGTCCGTTCCTGCGGCACTTCCTGGTCTGGACGCTGGCGCCGTTTGAGCGCGTGCTGGTGCGCCTCCGCGTCTCGCCCGACGCCATCACCCTCGGGTCGCTGGCGATCGCCGCCGGGGCGGGGCTGGCGCTGGCCGCCGGGCGGTTCGCGCTGGGCGGCTGGCTCTACCTGTTCGCGGGCATCTTCGACATCCTCGACGGGCGGGTGGCGCGGCGCACCGGGCGCGTCACGCGCGGCGGCGCCTACGTCGACTCCGTGACCGACCGCTACGCCGAGCTGCTCGTGTTCGCGGGGCTCGCCTGGTACTACCGCTCGACGTTCGTCCTCGCACTGGTGCTGGCGGCGCTCGCCGGATCGATGATGGTGAGCTACGCGCGCGCCCGCGGCGAGGGGCTCGGCGTCGACGGCAAGGTGGGCACGATGCAGCGGCCCGAGCGGCTCTTCTACCTCGGCGTGGTCATCGCGCACGCGCCCGTCGGCGAGGCGCTGTGGCCGTCTCCGGGGTACCCGATGTACTGGCCGGCGGTGATCGCGCTGGGGCTGCTCGCGCTGTCGTCGAACGCCACCGCGCTGCGGCGGATCGCGTACACGCTGCGCCGCCTCGACGACGACCCGGTCGTCCCGGCCCGCACGCCGGCGCCCGGCGAGGCGCCGATCAACGGCTCTCGCCGCCGTGCACAGGATCCGCTCCGCCGCCCCGCCTCGCTCCTCACTCACATCCGTCCCACGTAGGTGGTCCTCGTCGCCGCAGACCGGATGCCGGGCACGCCGCCCCGGCGACCGGGCGTCTTCACCTCATGCGACCGGCAGGCGGGATACCGCCCTTCCGTTCATCGCCTTCGCGTTTCCATTTCTTGACCAGCGGCGTGCCGCGCGCATCCTGAGCGCCATGACCGCTTCGCTCGCTCGCACCGCTCCGCCGACGGGGCGCACCGGCGGCACGCCCGCCCGGGGGGACCGATGAACCACACCGTCGCCGCGCTCCTCGGCGTCGTCGAGGGGCTCACCGAGTACCTGCCGGTGTCGTCCACCGGCCACCTGATCCTCGCCGGCCACTGGCTCGGCGTCGACGGGGAAGGGGGCAAGTCGTTCGAGATCGTGATCCAGCTCGGCGCGATCCTCGCCGTGGTGGCGCACTACCGCGCGCTGATCGCCGAGCGCCTCTCCGGGCTGACGCGCCGCGATCCCCACGCGGTGCAGCTGGTCCTCGCGCTCGCGGCGGCGTTCGTGCCCACCGCGCTCGCCGGCCTGCTGCTCCGCAAGACGATCAAGGCGCACCTGTTCGGCCCGCTCCCCGTCGCCGCGGCGCTCGTCGTCGGCGGCGTCGTGATGATCGGGCTCGAGGCGCTGCGCGCGCGGCGCACCGACCCGGGCGCCACCGGCCTCGAGCACGTCACGCCGCTGCGCGGGCTCCTGATCGGGCTCGGGCAGTGCGTGTCGCTGTGGCCCGGCTCGTCGCGCTCGATGTGCACCATCGTCACCGGCCAGCTCACCGGCCTCTCGACGGCGACGGCGGCGGAGTTCTCGTTCCTGCTCGCGCTGCCGACGCTGGGCGCGGCCACGGTGTACGAGGGATGGAAGGGGCGCCACGAGCTGCTGGTGCCGGGCGGCGCGGCCGACCTCGCCCTCGGCCTGATCGTCTCGTTCGTCGTCGCGTGGGCGGTGATCGCGGCCTTCCTGCGCTACCTGCAGCGCCACGGGCTGGCGCCGTTCGGCGCCTACCGCATCGTCGCCGGCCTGATGGTGCTGTGGGCGCTGCGGGGTGCGATCCGGTAGCGCCGCCCCAGGCTTCCCGTCGCGGGGCCGGGGCCTACCTTGTTCGGCGTCGCGAGGTGTGGGCGACGGGAGGTTGCCGATGGCGCGGAAGCGCATGCGCGGGGACGAGCAGCGGATGGCAGCGGGCGAGGAGCGGGTGGAGGCGCACGAGAGCGGCGCGCCGGAGGCTGGCGGCGCCACGTCGCGCGGCTCGACCTTCGGAGGTTCGACCTGGCAGGCGGTGCTGCTGCGAGCGCTGGCGAGGGTCTCGCGCGGCGTCGAGGCGGCGGCCTACCGTCGGCTGCGCGATCTCGACAAGAACGCGAGCGAGGTGCAGGGGACGCATGGGCGGCCCAATCGCGTCCGCGCGGCGGCGCGGCACCAGACGCCCCAACCGGTCTAGCAGCCGCCCGCGTTCGCGCGGCGCCCCGCCGTCCGGTTTCTGCTAGCATCGCCGCGCCATGGCGAGGCGGATCGAGCTACAGAACCCGCGGCGCGTCACCAGCGACGGCGCGAGCTTTCGCCGGCCGGCCTGGTCGCCCGACGGGCGGCGGCTGGTCGTCGAGGCGAGCGGCGAAGCCGAGGGCGCGCTGTACGTCGTGGACGCGCGGGGCCGCGTCGAGTCACGCGTCGGCGAAGGCGCGGAGGCCGCCTGGTCGCCCGACGGCGCGCGCCTCGCCTTCACCCGTGTCGGCGCCGACGGCCGCCGCGAGATCTGGCTGTGCGATCTCGCCGCCCACGGCGAGGCCCGCCGCCTCGCCGGCGGCGACGGCGCCGCGTGGGAGCACCCCGCCTGGTCGCCCGACGGCGCGCGGATCGCGTGCGCCTCCGACTGCGGCAACTCCACCGGCGTCCGCCACCTGTGGATCGTCGACACCGTGCAGGGCGATCGCATCCGGGTCACCGATCAGCCAACCCGCTCCGATGGGCACCCCTCCTGGTCGCCCGACGGCCGCGCGCTCGCCTTCGACGGCGACGATCGCGAGGACGACGCGCGCGAGATCGATCTCTTCATCCACGAGCTTTCGAGCGGCCACGAGACGCTGCTCACCGACGGAACCGTCGCCTGCCGCCGCCCCGCCTTCATCGACCGCCGCTGGCTGCTCGCCGAGCGCCGCTCGGTGACCGGCCCGGCCCTGGTGGTGTTCGACCGCGACCGCGACCGCGTGCTGCCCGTCGGCGATCGGCCCGACGGCGAGCGCGAACCGACGGTGCGCGTCCGTACGCGGCACGGCAAGCGGCCGCGAATCGCCGTCGCCTACGTGCGCCGCGGCGGCGCGCCCGAGCGCGACACGGTGTGGGTCGCCGAGCTGGGCGGGCTGAAGGTGATGACCGAGGCCGAGGCGGCCGACGAGGCGCTCAAGGCAGCGCTCGCCGAGGTGGAGGCCGGCGCGCCGGGCGCCGCGGCGCTCCCCACCGTCGGCGGGAGCGGCGGGTGACGCCATGAAGGTCGCCGCCATCGACGTCGGCACGAACTCCTTCCACATGGTCGTCGCCACCGTCGGCGTGGACGGGAACATCGAGCTGGTGGACCGCGCCAAGGACATGGTCCGGCTCGGCGAGACCACCTTCAAGGGCGGCGTCATCACGCCCGAGGGGTTTGCGCGCGGGCTCGAGGCGCTCCGCTCCTTCAAGCGCCTGGTCGATCGCCACCAGTGCGACGCGGTGGTCGCCGTCGCCACGAGCGCCGTCCGCGAGGCGCAGAACGGCGGCGAGTTCGTGCGCGCGATGCGCGACGGGGCCGGCATCGACCTGCGCGTGATCCGCGGCGACGAAGAGGCGCACCTGGTCTACCTCGGCGCGCGCGGCTCGCTCGACTTCGGCGGCCGGCGCGCGCTGATCGTGGACATCGGCGGCGGCTCCGTCGAGCTGATCGTCGGCGACGCGCGCGAGTCGTACGCCGCCTCCTCGCTGCAGCTCGGCGTGCTGCGCCTCCTCGAGCGCGTCACCAGCGATCCGATCAGCGCCGACGAGCGCGCGCGCCTGGCCGCCCACTGCCACCGCACCGTCGAGGCGGCGGCGCCACCGCTGCGCCGCGTGGGGTTCGACTTCGTGGCGATGACCTCCGGCACTGCCGCCGCGATCGGCGACCTGATCCAGATCGGCAAGGGCGGCGCGCCCGGCGGGCCGAGCGGGCGCCGCGTCGCGTTCTCGGACGTGCTCGCACTCGAGGAGCAGCTCGCGACGCGCCCCGCCTCCGAGCGCGCGCGGATGGCCGGCCTCGACCCGAAGCGCGTCGACTCGATCGTCCCCGGCGCGATCCTCGTGCGCTCGATCCTCGAGGTCTTCCACGCCGACGAGATGGTGCTGTGCGGCACCGCGCTGCGCGAGGGGCTGGTGGCCGACTACATCGCGCGCAACCGCCCCGGCATCCAGCTCGTCGAGGAGTACCCCGACCTGCGCCGGCGCTCGGTGTTCGGGCTGGTGCGCCGCTTCGGCGTGCACCTCGCCCACGCCGAGCAGGTGGCGCGCCTCGCGCTCGACATCTTCCGCGGCACGCGCCTGCTCCACGGCCTCTCCAACGCCGACGGCGAGCTGCTCGAGTTCGCGGCGCTGCTCCACGACGTCGGCTACCACATCGCCCCGTCGAAGCACCACAAGCACGGCGAGTACCTCATCGCCAACTACGACATGAAGGGCTTCTCCGAGGACGACGTCGCGGTGCTCGCGCAGGTGGTGCGCTACCACCGCAAGTCGACGCCCAAGGAGAGCCACCAGAACTTCATGCGCCTGTCGCCGGCGCTGCGGCGCAAGGTGAAGGTGCTCGCCGCCATCCTGCGCGTCGCCGACGGGCTCGACCGCTCGTACGGCCAGCAGGTGCGGCAGGCGCACTGCGACGTGGGCGAGCGCGCGGTGACGCTGCGGCTCACCGTCGCCGGCGACCCCGCGCTCGAGCTGTGGGGCGCCCGCCGCAAGCGCGACCTGTTCGAGGAGGTCTTCGCGCGCAAGCTCAAGCTCGAGGTGACCGAGGAGCAGGCAGCGTCGGTCGAGTAGGGCGTCAAGCAGGGCGCTCGGGGGGCAGCCGCGGGGGCCGCGGCGTCAGTGGCACCGGTCGAGCAGCACGCTCACCGCGCTCGCGCCCAGGTTGGCGCTGGCGAGGTCGGGCATGCCGTCGCCGTTGAAATCGCCCACCGCCACGGAGTGCGGATTCATGCCCGTTGACAGGTCGACCTTCGCCGCGAAGGTGCCGGCGCCCCGGTTGAGCAGCACGCTCACCGTGGAGGCGGTCCAGTTGGCGATGGCGAGGTCGGGCTTGCCGTCGCCGTCGAGGTCGGCCACCGCCACCGAATACGGGTCCGAGCCGGTGGCGTAGTCGAGCCGCGCGGCGAAGCTCCCGCCGCCCCGGTTGAGCAGCACGCTCACCGTGCTGTCATTTACGTTGGCGATGGCGAGGTCGGCCTTGCCGTCGCCGTCGAGGTCGCTCGCCGCCACGGCGTCGACGCGAGCGCGAACAGCCACGCTCCGAGGGCCGTCGCCGCGATCCACCGCCACCCACGCAAGCCGCTCTGCTCGTTCCGCTGCACGGCGCGCGCGAACGTCGCACGCGGGCGGATGCCGGTCAAGCGCGCGGCTGCCCCGGCCATCGAAGTTCTCCGGTCTCGCCTCCCCGGCGGTGCTATCGTCCTGGCATGGGTGCCGCACCGAAGCTCCGGATGACCTACGCCGAGTACCTCGCCGCCGAAGAGGCGAGCGAGGAGAAGCACGAGTACCTGCGGGGCGAGGTGTTCGCCATGGCCGGCGGCACCATCGAGCACGGGCGGCTCGCCATGTCGTTCGGCCACCAACTCCTCACCGCTCTCGCTGGGCGACCCTGCGTGGTGCTCTCCTCCGACGTCCGCGTGCGCATCCGCGCGACCGATCGAACGACGTACCCCGACCTGAGCGTGGTGTGCGGGCAGATCGAGCGCGCCGATGACGACCGCCACGCCATCACCAACCCGATCGTCCTGGTCGAGGTCCTCTCG
>JAJXSP010000247.1 GCA_021784515.1 Myxococcales bacterium
CACCAGCTTCCGCGGCTTTTCCGAGTTCGGGATCATTGCCGGCAGCGGCATGGCGCTGTGCTGGGCGATGAGCTACCTGCTCCTGCCGGCGCTGCTCACCTGGTTCGAGCGCCGCCGCCCGCTGGCCGCCGCCGAGCGGTTCGACCTCTCGAGGATCGCGCCGCTCATGCGGTCGCGCTTCATGCGCGTGGTGCCGCTCCTCGCCGTCGCCGTCTCGACGGGGCTCGGCATCTACGGCGCGCTCAAGCTCTCGCGCGATCCCTTCGAGGACGACCTCCGCACGCTGCGCAGCCGCTCGTACCCGACCAGCGCACCGGGCCGCTGGAGCCGCCGCCTCGACGCCGCCTTCGGGCGCGACCAGGCGGGCGGCTTCTACCTCGGCGCCGCGAAGCCCGAGCACGTGCCGGTGATCGTCCACGCCCTGCGCGCGGCCGAGCGCGACGTCCCGGCCGCCCAGCGCATGTTCGGGAAGATCGACGCGCTCCCCGAGGCGCTCCCCGGCACGCCCGAGGTGCAGCGGCACAAGATCGCGCTCCTCGGCGAGGTGACGCGGCTCGCCGACAAGGTGCGGCCGAACCTCGAGCCGGGCGGCGACGAGGCGCGCCTGCTCGCCGACCTCGTCCCTGCGACGCCGCCGTCGCCGATCGGCGCGAGCGACCTGCCGCCGGGGCTGCGCCGCGCCTTCACCGAGAACGACGGCCGCGTCGGGCTGCTCATCGGGGTGCACCCCGGTCCGGGCTTCATCGGTTGGAGCCAGAAGAGCATGCGGCGCGCGGTCGGACTGCTGCGCGGGCTCGACCTCCCCGACGAGATCCGCCGCACGCTGGTCGTCTCGGGCCCCGAGATGATCTTCGTGGACATGATGGCCGCCGTCGAGCACGACGGGCCGCGCGCCACCGTCTTCTCGCTGGTGCTGGTGCTGCTGCTGCTGGTGATCGCGTTCGGCTTCGGACGCGACTTCGGCATCACCGCCTTCGCGCTGTTCGCCGGCGTGCTCGGGATGCTCGGCCTGATGGCGCTCGGCCACGTCAAGCTCAACTTCCTCTCGTTCATCGCCGTCCCGATCACGATCGGCATCGGCGTGGACTACCCGTTCAACGTGGCGGCGCGCCTGCGGGGCGAGGACCCGTCGGGGCGGGGCTTCGGGCGCGGCCTGCTCCAGACGGGCGGCGCGGTGGTGCTGTGCTCGACCACGACGGTGATCGGCTACGCCGTCCTCCTGCTCTCCGACACCGGCGCGATCCGCTCCTTCGGCATGGCGGCGGTGCTCGGCGAGCTGACCTGCCTGGTCGCCGGCGTGGTGGCGGTGCCGTCGCTGCTGCTGCTCGCCGGGCGGTTCCGGCGGCATCGGCCCGTCGCGGAGCAGCCGGAGGACGAGGCGCTCACCTGCTCGTCGCGAGGCTGAGCCACGCCGCCCGCGCGACCTGACGCGGACCCGCGAGGCGAGGCGAGCGCGCCCGCCCCGGGCCGCCGCTCCCCGGTGAAGCTGCTCGCACGACTGCTCGTCGTCGCGGTGACGGCGGCGCTGTGCGCGGTGCTGCTCCGCGGGCTGCGGCTCGAGGAGGTGACGGCGGCGCTGCGCCGCGCCGACTGGCGCCTCGTCGCGCTCGCGGTGTTCGCCAACCTCACGTTCAACACCGGCGCGCGGGTGTACCGATTCCGCGCGCTCCTCGGACGGCTGCCGCGCGCCGATCGCGGCGCCGGATGGTGGGAGCTGTGCTCGCTGCTGCTGGCGAGCTACGCGGCGAGCAACCTGCTCCCGGCGCGCGCCGGCGAGGCGCTGCGCACCGTGCAGCTCAACCGGCGCCACGGCTACACCGTCGGCGCGCTCGTCGGGGCGCAGCTGTTCGAGAAGCTGATCGAGGGGCTCAGCCTCGGGCTGCTCGCGCTGCCGGCGGCGATCTGGGCGGAGGCGCCGGGGCCGCTGCGGGTGCCGCTGTTCGCCTTCGCGGCGCTGGGGGTCGGCGGCGTGACGGCGCTGTTCGTGCTCGGCCGGTTCGTCTTCTCGGACGGGCCGTCCGCCGTCGAGGAGGAGTCCGACCCGGCGCCGGGCGGGTCGCGCCGCCTCGCGATCACGGCGAGGCGCTTCCTGCGCCGCCTCGGCGACGGGATCCGCCTGCTACACGCGACGCCGGTGTGGGGCCGGGCGCTCGCCTGGTCGTGCGCGAGCGACCTCGCCGACGGCGCGATGATCGGGCTGTGCCTGCACGCGATCGGGCTGCCGCTGCCGATCGGGAGCTGGGTGGTGGTGCTCCTCGCGATCAACCTCGCCATCGCGCTGCCGTCGACGCCGGCGCAGGTGGGCGTGTTCGAGGCGGGCGCGGTGCTGGCGCTCAAGGCGTTCGGCGTGCCCGAGGCCCCCGCCCTCGCCTTCGCGGTCGTCTACCACGCGGCGCACGTCGTCCCGACCACCGCCGCCGGGCTGGTCGGGCTGCGGCTCCTCTCCTGGCGCGACGACGCCCGGTGAGTAGATGAGCCAGCAGCGTCGCGGGCGGTGACCCGCGGCGGAGGCAGCGATGAAGCTCATCCTGGTGGCGCTCGATGGTTCGCCCAACGCGAAGAACGTGTTCCAGGGGGCGCGCGAGCTGGCCGAGCGGACGCGCGCGAAGCTGCTCCTCCTCCACGCGGTCAGCATTCCCGTCGGCCTGCCGCCCGAGGCCTACGCGATCGAGCCGGCGGCGGTGGAGGAGCTGCTGGCCCGCGATGCCCACCGGCTGCTGGCCGGCTTCGAGGCGCAGCTCGCGCCCGAGCTGCGCGCCGGAGCGAAGGTGGCCACGGGCGTGCCATGGCGGGTGATCTGCGACGAGGCGAAGCAGATGAACGTCGACGTGATCGCCATCGGCTCGCACGGCTACCGCGGCCTCGATCGCCTGCTCGGCACCACCGCCGCGAAGGTGGTGAACCACGCCGATCGCTCGGTGCTGGTGGTGCGCGCGCCCGAGCTGCTCGACGAGCTGCTCGAGGGGCAGCGGCCGCCGCAGAAGACGTAGCGTCAGCGCCGCGATCAGCTCCCGCTGATCCCGACGATCGCCTTCACCACCCAGCGGTCGTCGCCGGTGAAGCCGTAGCCGGCGCCCGCGTCGACGTCGATCACCAACCCGCGCACCGCGAAGTTCGCGTCGAGCACCCCGAACAGCTTGTGGCTCTGCTGGTCGAGCGGGGCGACCGCGTCGAGCGGGCCGATCGCACCGTAGTATTCCGCGCCCAGAGCGAGCCCGTCGACCACGCGCACCGACACCTTCGCCGCCGGCTCGAACTGCGCGTGCCCGGCGAGCGCGCCGGCGAGATCGATGCCGACGATCGGGTTCACCGAGGCGTAGAGCCGCTGCCAGCGGAAGTCCACGATCGGGCGGATCTCCGATCCGTAGCGGTTCGCCTCGTAGGCCTCGGGGACCTCGGAGATCTCGAAGTTGATCGCGAAGCCGAAGCCCTTCACCAGCGTCGGCCAGCGCAGCTTGACGCGTTCCTTGAGGCCCGCGTAGTCGAGGATGCCGTCGGCGCGCACCGCGGCCTGGATGTACGCCCCCACCTCCATGAAACGCGTCAGGCCGAGGTGCGGCTCGACGGTCATGTGCAGCATGTGGTGCGTCGGCAGCTCGCCGTCCGGGCTGGTCACGGTGGTGCCTCCGCCGACGACGGAGTTGACGTGCAGCTCGAGGCTGGCCTGGCGCGGCGGCGTGATCTCCACGTCGTAGACCTGGATCTCGAAGCGGTCCGGCGAATAGGCGTTCGCGCGGGCGAGCGTGGGCAGGGCGAAGGCGATGAGGGCGGCGACGAGGCGCATGGTGGCAAACCCGACTCCGGGCTGGCGCCTACTCTAACCGCCGGACGGCGCCCGCGCTGAACAGGAGTTGCAAGTTCCGCACGGCGCCCGCCGTGGTATATCCGGCGCCGTCGACCAACGGAGGATCCCATGGCCACCTCGGAGCAGGCGATCGCGCGGTACGAAGCGGACAAGGCGGAGCAGCTCGAGGACCTGAAGACGCTGGTGCGCATCCCGAGCGTGTCCTTCCCCGGCTTCGACGCCGCGCGGGTCCGTGAAAGCGCCGAGGGGGTGGCGACGCTGCTCCGCGCGCGCGGCTTCGAGAACGTGCAACTCCTCGAGGTGCCCGGCGCGCACCCCTACGTCTTCGGCGAGTGGATGAAGGCGCCCGGCAAGCCGACGCTGCTCCTCTACGCGCACCACGACGTGCAGCCCGCCGGCGACGAGACGAAGTGGAACACGCCGCCCTTTACGCCGACGGTGATGGCCGACGGGCGCATGTACGGACGCGGCGCCGCCGACGACAAGGCGGGCGTGGTGGTGCACACCGCGGCGCTCAAGGCGTGGCTCGGCGCCGGCGCGCCGCCGGTCAACCTCAAGATCGTCGTCGAGGGCGAGGAGGAGGCCGGCTCGGATCACCTCGGCGAGTTCCTGCGTACCTACAAGAAGCTGGTGCAGGCCGACGCGATCGTGCTCACCGACACCGGCAACTTCGAGACGGGGCTGCCCTCGATCACCACCGCCCTGCGCGGCATCGTCGTCGTCAACGTCGAGGTGCGGGCGCTCAAGCAGTCGCTGCACTCGGGGATGTGGGGCGGCCCGGTGCCCGACGTCACGATGGCGCTCGTGCGCATGCTCGCCTCGACGACGAACCCGGATGGATCGATCGCAATCCCCGGGATGCGCGACAAGGTCCGGCCGCTCACCGACGCCGAGCGCGCCGACATCCAGGGCCTCCCCACCGACGACGCCACCTTCCGGCGCCAGGCCGGGATGCTCGACGGCGTGCAGCTGCTCGGGGGCCGCGCGCCGTGGGAGCAGAACTGGCGGCAGCCGTCGATCTCCATCAACGCGATCCAGGCCTCCTCGCGCAAGGACGCGCGCAACGTGATCAACGAGAGCGCCTGGGCGCGCGTCGGCATCCGCCTCGTGCCCGACATGGATCGCGAGGAGATCGCGGGCCTGCTGGTCGAGCACCTCCGGCGCGTGGCGCCGTGGGGCGTGGAGGTCTCCGTCGACGTCGAGGGCACCGCCGGCTGGTGGTACACCGACCCGGCGCACCCGGCCTTCCAGGCGGGCAAGCGCGCCCTCGAGAAGGGCTACGGCGAAAAGGCCGTGTTCATCGGCTGCGGCGGCTCGATCCCGTTCGTGGAGCCGTTCTCGAAGGAGCTGGGCGGCGTCCCGGCGCTGCTCGTCGGCGTCGAGGATCCCTACACGAACGCCCACAGCGAGAACGAGAGCGTGTCCCTCGACGAGCTGGCGCGCGCCACGCGCTCGGCGATCTACCTGTACGAGGAGCTGGCCGCCGCCGTCGCGAAGCGCTGAGCCCGGCGGTCGCGCGCCAAGGCGGCGATCGCCCACGCCACGACGATCACCTCGAAGGCGAAGGTCCAGTGCAGGAAGTAGTTGGCCATGTACCAGCCCTTGTGCGTGGCCGGCACCGCGAACAGGCTGTAGCCCCTCCCCTTCACCGGATAGAGCCAGTCGATCTTGCCGACGATCGAGTCGAGCACCATGTGCAGGAACACGTTGGGCAGCACGACGAGGCCGGCGAGGCGCAGCCGCGGGAGGCGGAACAGCGCGGCCGCGCCGAGCCACGCCAGGGCGATGAGGAGCCAGTCGAACGGGCGGTGGGTCCAGTAATGGTGATGCATCGCGCGGCGGTGATCGACGAGGTAGAACCAGAGCAGATCGACGTCGGGAAAGACGCTCGCCGCGAGGCCGAGCCACATCCAGCCGTAAAGGCCGAGCGTTCGCTCGATCCGCCGCGTGAGGAGGTAGCCGGCGGGAATGTGGCCGATCAACATGGGCTCGCCCGGTCTCGGTCGACGATGCACGAAGCGGCGGCGGCGCGCCACTTCCCGACGGTGTAGCATCCACGCCCGATTGGGGTCCGCCATGTCCACGAATGTCCTCGTGACCGGTTGTTCCAGCGGGATCGGCCTGCGCGCCGCGGTGGCGCTCGGCAAGGCCGGATTCCGCGTCCTCGCCACCATGCGCGACGTCACGCGCCGCGAGCGGCTCGACGAGGCGGCGCGCGCGGCGTCGGTGACGCTCGACGTGCTCCCGCTCGACGTGCGCGACGAGTCGGCCATCGAGCGCGCGGTGCGCACGGCCGACCTGCAGGGCGGCCTCGACGTGCTGGTGAACAACGCCGGCGCCGGGCTGAGCGGCTTCGTCCACGACGTCGAGCTGTCCGAGTACCGCGAGCTGTTCGAGACGAACTTCTTCGGCGTGGTGGCGATGACCAAGGCGTTCCTGCCGGGGATGATCCGGCGGCGCCGCGGCCGGATCATCAACGTGTCGTCGTTCAACGGCAGGGTCGCCTTCCCCTGCGTGAGCGCCTACGTCGCGTCGAAGTTCGCCGTCGAGGGGTTCACCGAGTCGCTGCGCATCGAGGCGGCGCCGTTCGAGGTGTGGGCGACGCTGATCGAGCCCGGCGGCTTTCGGACCGACATCTTCGACCGCAACCGCCGCGAGGCGCGCCGCATGCGCGATCCGTCGTCGCCCTATGCGCCGGTGGTGGGCGAGATGGACGCGCTGCTCAGGAAGAACGAGCGGCACCTCGGCGATCCGGATCGGGTGGCGCGGGTCATCGTGCGCGCCGCCGGCGAGCGCCGGCCCGAGCTGCGCTACGTCGTCGGCGCCGACGCGCGCGCCGGCAACCTGATCCGCGGCGCGCTGCCGTGGGGGGTCTGGGAGCGGTTCGTCGGCGCGCTGACGCGCGTGTCGAAGCTGGGATAGCGATGTCGCGCGTGTGGCCGAAGACGAGCCTCGACCCGCACCGCCGCGGGCTCCTGTAGTGTCTCGTCGACCCCCGGGGTTCGATTTCCGTGCGGCGATCCGCTCGCCGTCCTTCACGCCGCGCGTCGCCGACGTGGACGCGCTGCTCGACCTGCTCGCCGACGAGGACGAGCGCGCCGCCGTCGAGCAGGCGCTCTCGCGCGTCGGGCTGCCGGCGGCCGGAAGGGCGCTCGAGCGGCTGCACACCGAGCGAGAGCTGCGGGCGCCGATCGTTCGCGCCATCGGCCGCCTCGCCGTCGAGACGCGCGACGGGGCGCTCCGCGACGCGCTGGTCGGGCTCCTGCGCGATGAGGACGCACGCACTCGGCGCGCGGCGGCGACGGCGCTCGGCAAGCTGCGAGACGAGGGGAGCGAAGCGCCGCTGCTCGAGGCCTGGGCGCGCGAGGAGCAGGGCCCGGAGCGGCGCGCGATCGCCGAGGCGCTGGGCAAGGTGGGCGGGGCGCGCTCGCTCGCGCTCTTCTCGTCGCTGTCCACCGACGACCGCGAGCTGCGCCGCATCGCCGACGAGGCGCTGCTCCGACTGCGCCGCGCCGCCCCCGAGGCGTCCGCGCCGGCGGCGATCGATCCCGGCCTCGGGCCCGAGCAGCCGACCGTGGTGATCGCGCGCTGCCGCCGCGGCCTGGAGCGGATCTTCGCCGACGAGCTGGCCCCTCTGCACCCGGCGATCGACGGCCCGGGCGCGGTGCGCGTGACGCTGGCCGGGCCGCTCGGCGATCTCTTCCGCGCGCGCACGATGCTCGGCTTCGGCTTTCCGCTCCCCTCGCAGCGACGGGAGGAGGGCGAGGAGATCGGCGCGGCGCTCGGCCGCGCGCTGCGCTCCCCCGAGGCGGAGGCGCTCCTCCGACGCTTCACCCCGGGCGCGGCGCGCTACCGCATCGAGTGGGCCGGCGAGGGGCGGCACCGCGCGGAGATCGTGCGCGCGGCGCAGGCGATGGAGCGCGCGCTGCCGTCGCTGGTGAACGATCCGTCGCGGCGCCACTGGGAGGTGGTGGTGCACGCGGACGGGGCGCACGTGGCGGTGGAGCTGGTGCCGCGGCTCGACGACCCGCGCTTTTCGTGGCGCGTCGCCGACGTGCCGGCGGCCTCCCACCCGACGATCGCCGCGGCGCTGGCGCGGGTGGGCGGATCGCGCGCCGACGACGTGGTGTGGGACCCCTTCTGCGGCTCGGGCGGCGAGCTGATCGAGCGGGCGCGCCTCGGTCCTGCCAAGCGCCTCGTCGGCACCGACGTCGACCCGCGGGCGCTCGACGCCGCGCGCGCCAACCTCGCCGCCGCCGGAGTGCAGGCCCACCTGTTGCTCGGCGATGCGCGCGTCATGGTGCCGACGGGGGTGACGCTGATCCTGACCAACCCGCCGATGGGGCGCCGCGTGGTGCGCAGCGCCTCGCTCGTCCTGCTCCTCGACGAGATCGTCGGCATCGCGGCGCGCGTGCTCTCCCGTGGCGGCCGAATGGTGTGGCTCTCGCCCCAGCCCGCGCGCACCGCCGATCGCGCCCGCTCGCTCGGCCTCGCCGTCGAGGAGGTGGCGCGGGTGGACCTCGGCGGCTTCGAGGCCGCGCTGCAGGTCCTCCGTCGCTGATCAGGCGCGGCGCTGTGCGAGCCGGGCCGCGCGGCGGGCGGCCGCCTCCTGCTGCCGGCGCCGCTCGTCGTCGGTGCTCACGGCCAGCGGTGGCACCGGGCGCGGGCGGCCGTGCGCGTCGACGGCGACGAAGGTGAGGTAGGCGCGCGTGGTGCGCCGGCGCTCGCCCGTCGCCGGGTTCTCCACCTCCACGCGCACGCCCACCTCGAGCGACGTCGTCGCGACGAAGTTGACCTGCGCCTTCAGCACCACCAGCGCGCCGAGCTGGATCGGCTCGATGAAGTGCAGCGCGTCGACCGCGGCGGTCACCACCGGGCCGCAGCAGTGGCGCGTCGCCGCGACGGCGGCGATCTCGTCGATCCACTGCATGACGATGCCGCCGAAGATGGTGCCGTGGACATTGGTGAGCCCGGGCATCACGAAGTGGGTGGCCTCGGCGCTCGAGGCGGAAGCGGGGCGCGGCTGCATCGCCGCACTATAGCCGCTAGAATCCCCGCATGGCGCGCGTCGCACGAAGGGTCCCACCGTTCGAGGCGTTGTATCGGGCGATCGCCGCCCTCCCCGAGGGCGTGACCGGCGAAATCCTCGAACCGGGCTTCATCCGCGCGATGGGGCGTCCCGGCAGTGCGCATCGCTTCGCGGCGGGCCAGGTGGGGGAAGTGC